>DATHLW010000209.1:0-11669 GCA_035487675.1 Mucilaginibacter sp.
GGGCGTAGCCTTGCCGCATGAAAACATTACCTGGTTTGCTACCAAAGTTACTGAAGGCAATATTCAGCAAAATGCCATCGCTCCGCCCAGGAAAGGTAAAGTGATTGCGGACAAGGACTTGCTTAAAACCCTCCAGGATGCATCGCAAAATTGGGGACGGGTAGGAAAGATGTATGTGAAAGGGTTTATACTATAGGTTGGCCTCCGGTAAATCAGTTCCACACTCTATTGTTTCCAAATGATAATTGGCTCTCCCCCCAATAGGGGTATTTTATGTTAAAAATCGTTAAATAATTGTTAAATGCACATTTTTGCTGTAACGCTTTGATGCCGTGAACGTCTTTTATCTCAAACCTTTCTGCATGAAAATCTTTTTACCCGCATTGTTTTTCTGCTTACTTTCCGGGCTCGCGATGGCTCAAAGCGGCCCCCAGCCGACTGTTACCATACAGGGTACGGTAATTGACTCGGCTAACAGTAAGCCGATGGGTTATGTAACGGTTGCTCTCCAAAACTCAAAAACACATGCAGCAGTAAAAAGCGGATTGACAAAGGATGATGGGTCGTTCACTTTAAAAGCACCTGCCGGAAATTCTTATGAGGCCATATTTATATTTGTTGGCTACCGGAGCAAAACCATACCTGTAACTGCAAACGGGGAGACTGCGAATATCGGCAAGGTATCCTTATCGGCATCATCAAGCCAATTAAATGAGGTGTCGGTTACCGCAGCAAGACCATTAATGAAACAGGAGGTTGACCGGATCAGCTATGATGTGCAGGCAGACCCGGACAGCAAGGCATTATCTGTTTTGGATATGATGCGCAAGGTGCCTCTTTTAACAGTTGATGGCAATGACAATATTCAGCTTAAAGGAAGCGGCAATTATAAAATATTGATCAATGGAAAAGAATCGGCACTGGTGGCCAAAAATCCATCTGATATATTAAAATCGATGCCAGCTACCAACATCGAAAAAATCGAAGTCATAACCACGCCGCCGGCCAAATACGACGCAGAAGGATTGTCCGGTATTATCAATATCATCACCAAGAAGAATGCTGACCAGGGGTATAATATTGGTTTCAACAGCCGGTTCAACTCGGTGTTCGGGGCAGGATATAATATCAATGGTACATTAAAACAGGGTAAATTCGGGATGTCTTTCTTTGGCGGTTTTGGCAGCCAGGGTACCCTGACAACCACCAATGGCAATATAGAAAATATATTTGCCACCAATACCAATATAAACCAGGCGGGTGTTAGCACGCAAAAAGGCCGGTTTCATTATGGTGGCACGGAAATGAGCTATGAAATAGATACGTTGAACCTGATTACCGCATCGGTAGACCTTTTTGGTAATAACCAGGATCAACATGGTTTTCAAAATTCGCTCACCGATAGCCTGGGGATACCAAAACAAACCTACACCCTGCACAACACCGGGAATGGAAGTTTCACAGGCTTTGACGCTTCCATTAATTATCAGCTTGGTTTTAAAAAATCAAAAGATGAGTTACTTACCTTATCTTACAAATACAGCTATTCGCCTAATAAGCAATATAATAATAATGTATTGGACAACAGGTTCGACTACCCTTACTCAGCATATCCTGATTACAACCAGTATAATGATGCGGGTGACCGTGACCACACCATACAAATTGATTATGCAACACCATTATCCAAAGCAGTATCTATTGAAGCGGGAACTAAGGCTATTTTGAGAAGCAATTACAGCAACTACCATGTAGACGATCGGTACAACGTTAATAATCCATACATGACCAATGATACGCTGACAAACAATTTTACTTATCACCAGGATATTTACAGCGTGTATAATTCGTACCAGTTAAAAATGGATAAATGGACAGGTAAAGCAGGTTTGCGATTGGAGCATACCGCGCTCAGCGCTGATTTTACTTCGGCGGGGAGTACTATTGCGCCAAGTTATAATAACCTGATCCCGTCAATTTCCATTCAACGAAGTTTTAAAAGCAGTAGTCTGAACTTCGGTTACACACAGCGTATACAGCGACCGGGTATATTCCAGTTGAATCCATTTACCGATAAATCAAACCCAACCTTTATCAACATAGGTAATCCTGCCTTGAAGCCTGAACTTGACAATACCTTCGAATTGACCTATAGCAATTTCAGCAAAAGCTCAATTAATGTTGGCCTGAGCTATGCATTCTCTAACAACGCGATACAAAACGTGTCCAGCCTGCATCAAGTTTTGGTGAACGACACACTGAAAACTGTGACCTATACTACATTCGAGAACTTGGGCAGCAATAAAACTTTGGGATTAAATGTGCATACCAACATGAACTTTACCAAGCAATTCACCATGGGCCTTAACGGGCAGGTGAACCATGTATGGCTAAGCGGCACATTTAATGACAAAATGTATAACAATGATGGCTTTACCGGCAATGCATTCAGCAATTTGCGGTATAAATTTGATAGCGGTTTTGCACTGTCTTTCAATGCCGGCTTTTTCAGCGGGAATGTCAACTTACAAGGCAGTTCAAGCCCATTTATTTTTAACCAGTACCTGATCTCGCAAGAGTTCTTTAAAAAGAAATTGACCATAGTGCTTGTAGCTAATAACCCTTACAAAAAATTCAATACGTTCAGGTCGACAGTAAATTCGGCTGATTTTTACCAGACATCCTTCAATCAGAATTATTACAGGTCGCTTGCGTTTCGTATCAACTTCAGGTTTGGTAAGCTCAACAGCCAGATCAAAAAGAACGAGCATGGAATTGAGAACGATGATACCAAAGGCGGCGGCAAAAGTTCAAGCGGAAACCAGTAATAAGAATCAAGAGCCGAGAAACAAGAATCAAGATTTAATAAGGATTTAGTAAGCCGGTAAAATTTAATTTCTTGTTTCTTGATTCTTGACTCTTGACTCTTGTAAATGTATCTTCGCGGCATGAAGATATACGGTATTCCAAATTGCGATACGGTCAAAAAAACATTAGACTGGTTTAAAGCAAATAAAATAGATTACGAATTTCACGATTTTAAAAAACTTGGCATAGCTCCTGAAAAATTGCAGGAATGGAATAACAAAGCAGGCTATGAAGCATTTTTAAATAAAAAGAGCACCACCTGGAAAGACCTGGAATCAGAAGTGAAAGAAAATGTAAAGACTGCTGAAGATGCTCTGCCACTGCTAGAACAAAAAACCAGTATGATCAAAAGGCCGGTGATCGAAGATGGCGCCTTCCTTTTCTTTGGTTTTGATGAGGCGGTTTACAAAAAACACTTTTTGAAATAAGCTAATTGGGTTGAAATAAGCTGACCCCGAACGGGATCAACTTATTCAACCACTTAACCAATCAACTCAATCAACTTTATATCTGTATACCTGTCGCCCAATATTTCCTTTTTCATCAATTCCCTCTATTACTATGCGGTAGGTACCAGTTCCATCGGCGTTGTAATATTCAAATGAGGCATTGCCATCCTTATCGGTTACCAGTTCGGGTTTCCAGTAAATGGTGCTCCGCAAGTCGGGGTGGTTATTTACCTGGTCAGTTTCATACTTTGGTGAATAAAACTCCCGCACTTTATGGTAACCCTGAACCGTAATTGGCAAGATACCCACC
The DNA here is from genome assembly GCA_035487675.1 of Mucilaginibacter sp. Taxonomy (GTDB): domain Bacteria; phylum Bacteroidota; class Bacteroidia; order Sphingobacteriales; family Sphingobacteriaceae; genus Mucilaginibacter. The sequence goes on from DATHLW010000209.1 coordinate 3,628, forward strand.
GAGGCTATGTCTTTTGCATCTGTTCCACCGCCACGTTTAGTAGTAATAACCAATACACCATTACCACTTTGCATGCCATAAATACTGGCGCTTGCGTATTTTAATACCTCCACAGTCTCCACATCATTTGGGTTGATGATGCTGACATCGGAATACATTAATTCAAATCCATCAACTATTACCAGCATAGGGCCGGTTGATATTCCTCTTAGGAAAGGAACTTGCGGATGGCCAGGGCGATCAAAGTTGGTAAATCCAACTCCACGCAATTTCCCTGTTAATGCGGTCGCTAACGACATCCCATACCCAATATCTTTACTGTGCAATACCTGGTCAGCATGGCCCGCTCCAGCAAGGCTTTGCGTTTCGTATTGATCATCAGCTTTAAAGCCTTTTATTTTCACCTCTTTCAGCATCCGGCCTTTACCAAAGCCCAGTTTATTTAATTCCTCCTGCTGTTTTTCATTATTTTCAAGATAGGCAGGGGAGATGATAGTATTTACATTATCAGCAGCTACCGGTAGTGAGGCTAAGACAGTCGGTGCAGGCGGATCGGCATTATAAGTAAGTTTGGTGTTTATCTTACCTTTAGCATTGGCAGCCTGTAAAATAAACCGCGCGCTATCGGCAAATACCATATCGTGAAAAGTAAAATTGCCTTTATCGTCAGTTTTAGTAGTAAATACCTGTTTACTTTGAATAGGTAGTAACGAGACACTTGCTTTAGTCAGCGATGCGCCCAATAAACTTTTAGCTTTTCCTGTTATTTCCAGGCTTTTTTCAGGCTGATAAACCAAATGCTGGTCATTGCTTTGAAGTACTTTTTCCCATTCAAACCTCCGGTACCCATGGGTCAGCATCACCAGGTCAAGTTCCTTTAGTTTTTCATCGTTAATATCGGTGAAATAGTAATTCGGCTGCTCTACATGGCCTTTCAGGTCTGAAGTTAATAAAAGGTTGCTCAGGATAGTGCTTTCCTCATTCTCATTAAGTACGACTTTGCTTTCATCAATAACTGACACTGAAAAATGCCCGATCGCAACAGAGTCGGCCCTAGTTTTTGCACTTAACTTAATGCTTACTTTTCCTCTTGTGGCATAGCTCTCTTTATCTGTGGACAGGTTAAGATTGAGTTGATCGTAATTCTGTACAAAAAATAACCGTTCACATAATGGTTCATCTGAAGATGAGAAAAGCGTAATAGTAGCGATACCCGTGTGCAGGTGCCGCTTCAGTATATCCAAACATATTGTTGCACTATCCAACTTAACAGAAACAGTTGTAGCCAGGCCACCGGAATAGATCAAAAGGATATAATCCTTGCCTTTGTTCTCCTTATAATAGGCCGGGTTGGCTATGATCTTTACTTCTGCTTTTGGCAGCGAATCGTTATTAATAGCCAGTGCGATCCCGTTGGTAAGCGGTATCGGCAGATCAACAGTGTTTTTACTCCCATCAGCGAAAGTAACATTGGCTTTATACGATTTTCCTTCTTCGGGCTCAAACTCAAAATCGCCCATGCCGAGGTGAGCAGATGTAAACCGGGTAATCAATTTGCCCGAATTATCGGTAACCGAACCATTAACATTCAATCCGAGTCCGTTTGCCCCAATTGACTTGAAAGTCACTTTTGCAGGTAAGCCTGCGATGAGTTGTCCGCTTTCAGGGAAGAATTGCAGGTCAGGTTTGCCGATCACAGTTTTAGCAGTGCTGCTTTCAGGTACTTTCTGAACGTGAACTGATCCGATGGGTATGGTTTGCTCAAAAAAGTTGCCCTCATTTAGCATCCAGCGGGTATAAGCCCTGATGCGATAATTACCGGGTGGAAGGGAATCCGGCAAAGTAAAGTCGCCCCATCCTGCACCTTCAACGAGTTGAAGTTTAATCCCCTGGTCTATTTTATTCGCCGTATTGATCAGGTCGACATGCAATACCCCGCTTAAGGCAGATAACTGGTGCCTTTCGCCAAGCGTTACATAGGCTTTGAAGTAAATGGTATCGCCGGTAGCATAATAAGGTTTGTCAAAATGCAGGTAAACTTTTTCAGGAGTATGGTTTGACGAGTAGGCTTTTAGTTTGGAAACGATAGGCGAATTTTGGCAATAAGCTGGTAGAGAGCTTAGGCTAAGAGAAAATACAATCAGGGGGATGATCAGTATTCTTTTCATTATCAGGTATTATTAGAAATACGAAATAAATGTAAACAATGGTAATTAGTTGCCTTATACTTAAGAAAGTGATAAGGTTTAGTTTAATGCAATTTAAGTATAAGCTTTTGATAAAGTAATAGGTGTTTAAACGGTATTTTTAAAAACTGACTAATTCGTTAGTTTTTTTGGGTGCTTGATTGAGTTGGATTAAATTACTTTAATTCCCAAACCACTTAACCCAATCAACTCAATTGTAACAATTAATTTACCCTTCGCGCAATTGCTTTATTTATACTATTTTGCGCCCCGATAATTAACTAACTGAAATGAAATTTAGACTGATAGCCAATCTTACATTGGCTTTTTTAACCATTGCAGGTGCAGTGAGTGCACAGCAAGACAATCCGCCGCCCGTTGCGCCCAACACCAAGTATGATTATCACGAAGCTTTCGGCCCTCCATTTTTTACAAAGAATGGTACCGAATATCGCGCTGCTGATGGTGCACCTGGCGCAAAGTACTGGCAAAATCGTGCTGATTACCAATTGTCAGCAAGGCTGGATGACCAGACCAACGAGATCACTGGCTCTGAAATATTGACCTATACCAACAATAGCCCTCAAAAGCTTGATTTTTTGTGGATGAACCTGGAGCAAAACCTGTTTAAGCAGGACTCAAGAGGTACGGTAATAGTTCCATTGGTTGGTAACCCACCAAAGCCTACAAGTCGTAACTGGGGCCGCGGACAGGTATTTGATGCCGGTTTCAAGATCAAATCAGTAAAAATGCTTGATGCAAAAGGCGCCGCTACAGATATTAAATTCCTGGTGAGCGATACCCGTATGCAATTGTTCCTTCCTAAAGATGTAACCCCTAACGGCGGACAAATTAAATTAAAGATCGAATATTCATTTATTTCGCCTGACTACGGTTCAGACCGCATGGGTATACAAGAAACCAAGAATGGGAAAATATTCACTGTGGCACAATGGTACCCGCGTATGTGCGTGTATGATGACGTAGAAGGGTGGAATACCATTCCTTATACCGGTCCCGGTGAGTTTTACCTGGAGTATGGCGACTTCGATCTGACTATTACCGCACCTGCAAGCCATATCGTACTTGCATCAGGTGAACTGCAGAACCCGCAGGAAGTGTACACACCTGAACAGTTAAAACGCTGGGCTGAAGCTGAAAAGAGCGAAAAAACAGTAATTATCCGTTCTGCTGATGAAGTAACACAAGCATCATCGCGCCCGGCAGGCAAAAAAGAGCTTACATGGCATTTTAAAATAAAGAATGCGCGTGATGCATCATGGGCTTCTTCTGCTTCGTTTATTATTGATGCTGCTAAAATGGACTTGCCAAGTGGCAAAAAGTCTATCGCAATATCAGCTTACCCGGTTGAAAGCGATGGTAATGATGCCTGGGGACGTTCTACGGAATATGTAAAGAAATCTATCGAATATAACTCAAAACAATGGTATGAGTTCCCTTACCCTGCGGCTACGGCTGTTGCCGGTATTGTGGGTGGCATGGAATATCCTGGCATTGTTTTCTGTGGATACAAAGCTAAAAAAGGTCAATTATGGGGTGTTAACGACCACGAGTTTGGCCATACCTGGTTCCCGATGATCGTAGGCTCAAACGAACGCCTGTATGGTTGGATGGATGAAGGCTTCAATACCTTTATTAATACCTTATCTACCGCTGATTTTAATAATGGCGAATATGCACGCAAACCAATGGACGTGGAAAAAGCTGGTGCCGTATTTACAAATCCTGCATTGGAGCCTATGCTAAGCCAACCGGCCAACCTGAAGGAGCGTAATACAGGATTATTACTTTATGCAAAACCAGGTGCAGGCCTTACCATGCTTCGCGAGCAGATATTAGGCCCAGAGCGTTTCGACTTTGCCTTCAGGACCTACATTGCACGCTGGGCATTTAAACACCCAACCCCTGACGATTTCTTCCGCACGATGGAAAATGCATCGGGCGAAAAGCTGCAATGGTTCTGGAGGGGCTGGTTCCTGAACAACTGGCGCTTAGATGTTGCTGTACGCGATGTAAAGTATATCAGCGACGATCCAACCAAAGGTGCGCTGATCACCATTGATAACCTGGAGAAAATGGCGATGCCTGTTACCCTGGAGATCAAAACGGTGAGCGGTAAAACCGATCGGGTGAAACTTCCGGTTGAGATATGGGAGCGTAACAGTACCTGGACATTCAAATATCCATCAACAGAAGAGATTCAGTCGGTTACTTATGATCCTGACAAAGTATTGCCAGATTATAACCCGGACAACAATGTTTGGAGCAAGAAATAGTTGAATAGGTTGATTGGGTTAAGTGGTTGATTTGGTTGAACTGAAAAATAACTTAATCAACTCAATCCAATTTAATCTAACCAATCAACTCAAAACAAAAAAACCCGGCAAAATACCGGGTTTTTTTGTTTTGTCTCACCAAATTGTTAAATTAAATGTTAAATCCAAAACTATTGGTTTATATGATGGGTTTTTAAGCTATAATTACTTCATAATTGATCTGCCATGAAACAAATACTCTACCTGATCACTACCGCATTATTATTTTCTACCGCACTTCATGCGCAGATAATTGTAAAGGGCAATGTGGTGGATGCCGGCAGCGGTACAAAACTTTCGGACGTTTTTGTAAGGGACATCACCAATAAGCAGATCACTTTAACGGATAAATCGGGCAGGTTCGAGATCAAATCAGAAACAGGCCACATCCTGATATTTTCGTTGCCTAATTATGTGGCGGATACCTTGTATGTGGTTGATCTTACTCAGAAGCATATCGAACTAAAAACAAAAACCATATCGCTGCGCGAAGTAAATATTTCTGCTCAAAGGCTGGCGTTCGACCCGCATAAGGAATATCCCGATGTGTATGAAAAAAGTAAGGTATACCCGCTATCGCCGTCAACATGGTTTGGTAAAGAGGCACGCGACGCCCGCAGGCTGAAACGCTACTTTGCCCGTGAAGAGCAGGAGCGAAGGGTTGACCAGGTATTTAACTCGGTATACGTAGGTAGTATCGTACCGCTAAAAGGGCAGGAACTGCAGGATTTTATGACGCTTTACCGCCCAACATACGCCTTTGTCACCAGTAATAACAGCGAATCGCTGGCGGTTTATATCAACGATTCCTACAAAAAATTTATGGCACTGCCGCCCGATAAGCGCCACCTGCAAAACTTAACGGGACAATAAATAATCATCATGAAAAGGAAAATAGTAAGTATGGTATTGCTTTCAGCGTTGCTGGGAATTATCTGCACAAGCTGTTCCCGCAAATGCTATTGCTCGCCAACACCCGCAAAGCCAACACCAAGGGTGATCATGCCGTCCTAAAGGATTTCAAACCAGAAAAAGGTGGGTGTCAGCCTGAGGGACGAGCCTGTCCTGAGTTCATCGAAGGGAAGGGTGAGCGCAGAGGCCATTGCCCGCATGCTTCGAGTACATAGCACCCCCCCTCTTGTTTTACTTAACTAAATACTTCTGCGCCTGCTGAAGAATGATCCAAATGGATATGCTTCATGGGATTCATTACACAAATAACTTTTAATGAATATCAAAAATAACTATCAGTTAGATGGTTATGTATTTGAAACTTTTATTATTCAATACACGTATCCAAGTGTATAAATGAATAATATCATGGCTGCAGTATTAGAACAACCTAAAGGAAGCAAAGCTGGTGCCATCCTTACCGGCAAAAAAACTGCACCTGAAAGCAGTAATAAGGAAGGGTATGTTATTTATTCCATTTATTATACCGATGAACCTGACGGCGGGTACGCAGTTTATTCGAATACCCAAACCGGCTGGGCGTTCTCCGGTTACATGCCTGCAAAACAACGACCCCGCATAACTGAACCTGGTCACGGGCGGTTTAATATTAATCTGTTGTAGTCGAAAGTTATTACTTATTATCAGATTGTTTTGACAAGAAATTTTCATGGTTTCCTAACCTTTCAACCTTCAAACATTTCAACTTCCCAACCTCCGAAAAACTTTTTCATCCAACCTCTTGAAAATCAAAAAATAAGTCCGTACTTTTGCGTTCCCGTAAAATGGGGATAAAACAGTAAAGACAAAAAAGGAAAAATGCCTACTATTCAACAATTAGTTAGAAAAGGTAGAGTAGCTCTGGTTGACAAGAGTAAGTCGCCAGCGTTGGACAGCTGTCCACAGCGAAGAGGAGTATGCACCCGTGTGTATACCACTACCCCTAAGAAACCAAACTCAGCAATGCGTAAAGTGGCCCGTGTGCGCTTAACCAACGGAAAAGAAGTAAATGCTTATATCCCTGGTGAAGGTCACAACTTACAGGAACACTCAATCGTTTTGATCCGCGGCGGTCGTGTTAAAGACTTACCGGGTGTACGTTACCATATCATCCGTGGTGCATTGGATACATCAGGTGTTGCAGGTCGTAACCAGCGTCGTAGTAAATATGGTACTAAACGCCCTAAACCAGGTCAGGCAGCTGCACCAGCGGGCAAAGGCGGTAAAAAGAAATAATTAAGGAGGATAGTAAAAATGAGAAAGTCAAAACCAAAAAAGAGAATTATCCTTCCTGATCCAAAGTTCAATGATACTTTGGTAACAAGGTTCGTAAACAATATGATGTATGATGGTAAAAAATCTACCGCATACTCTATTTTCTATAACGCTGTTGATATAGTTGAGAAAAAAACTAACGAAAACGGCTTAGATACCTGGAAAAAAGCATTGAACAATGTAATGCCAGCTGTTGAAGTAAAGAGCCGCCGTGTAGGTGGAGCTAACTTCCAGGTGCCTACAGAAGTTCGTCCGGAGCGTAAAGTTGCTTTGGGTATGAAATGGCTGATCAGCTATGCTCGTCGTCGTGGCGAAAAAACCATGATGGAGAAATTAGCGGGTGAGATCATCTCCGCTTCAAAAGGTGAAGGTGCTGCTGTGAAGAAGAAAGAAGATACGCACAAAATGGCTGAAGCCAACAAGGCGTTCTCACACTTTAGATTTTAATTATTGAATTATTGAGTTATTGAATTATTGATTTGGTAATGTTATGCTAATCAGTAATTCAGTAATTCGATTTTTAAATTAGACTGATCAATCAGTAATTCAATAATTCAATCAATCAATAACTAAGAAAATGTCAAGAGATCTTAAATATACAAGAAACATAGGTATTGCCGCTCACATTGATGCCGGTAAGACCACTACTACCGAGCGTATCCTTTACTACTCGGGCGTGAGCCATAAGATAGGTGAGGTGCACGAGGGTGCTGCTACGATGGACTGGATGGCGCAGGAGCAGGAGCGTGGTATCACTATCACGTCGGCTGCTACTACCGTTAACTGGAAATACCGTGGACACAACTACCACATCAATATTATTGATACACCAGGGCACGTGGACTTTACCGTAGAGGTAAACCGTTCATTACGCGTACTGGATGGATTGGTGTTCTTATTCTCAGCTGTTGACGGTGTTGAGCCGCAATCAGAAACTAACTGGAGGCTTGCCAATAACTACAACGTAGCACGTATCGGTTTCGTAAATAAAATGGACCGTTCTGGTGCCGACTTTTTAAATGTTGTAAAACAGGTAAAAAGCATGCTGGGCAGCAACGCTGTTCCTCTGCAATTGCCAATTGGTGCTGAAGAACACTTCAAAGGTGTTGTTGACCTGATCAACTGGAGAGGTATTGTTTGGAATGAGCATGATAAGGGGATGACCTTTACTGAAGTGCCTATTCCTGCCGATATGATCGAGGAAGCTACCGAGTGGAGAGAGAAATTACTGGAATCAGTAGCTGAATATGATGAAGGTTTGATGGAGAAGATTTTTGACGCTCCGGAAACCATC
>DATHLW010000210.1:0-5370 GCA_035487675.1 Mucilaginibacter sp.
GTTTTATTAACCGGGACCCATACATAATAGCATTGGCGGATGACGAGCAAGCGGTACTGATAGTACTTACGTGATTTTTTATCCCCAGCTTTTCAGCAACAGTTGTGGTAACATTACCGCATTCATGGTAAATAAGATCTCTAAGTCTGCCTTTGTAATGATCTTTTACAAAATCAATAAAGAAATTTTCGGTCTTATCCATGCCGCCAATGGTGGTTGCCGAAACAAAACCCGTTCGCAAACCCGGAATATCATTATTACTAATGCCTGAGTTATCAAATGCTTCTTTAGCAGCTATCAGGCTGAGCATAACATTACGGCTGGTTGAGGCTGAAAATCCCGATAAAGCCGCAAGTTCGGCGTTGCTTAACTTGACTTCGCAGGCAGGCAACACGCCCTGATGATTAGTTGGAAGATAACTGATTTTATCCATGCCTGCCTTGCCACTTTCCAATGCATTGAGGCACTCAGATAGATTGTTGCCAATTCCGGAAATTACCCCGGCACCTGCGACAAAAACAGCAGCATTCATTTTATGGTTGTTGTACCTGGTTTGCAGTTATATACTCGGCCATTGTTCTTACCGACCGGAAAACCTTTTGGCCATCTTCGGCATTGGTAACCCTGAGCTTATATTTTTGTTTCAATAAAACAATTAGTTCCAGTACGTCCAAAGAATCAAAGCCTAAGCCAGCCCCAAACAGCGGTTCATCATCACCGATGTCCTCCGGTTTAATATTCTTCATTTTTAACTGTGCAGCAATCTGTTCCTTCAACTCGGTCATCAATTTATCCATAGTTCTACTTATTAATTCTACATTTCCTCATCAGCCAAAACCTCAAGTTCTATTGTTCGGGCTAACTTTTTTAATGTGGTATCATGTTCTTTTACAAAAGGATTGTTCGTATCCCATACGTAACCTGCCAAAACGGAGCAGATCATTTTTTTGATCTCATAATTCTGCTTTTCGGCAAAAAATATGGTATCAAGTGTGCCTTCGTACCAGGCCATTACGTAAGAGCGAAAGGTATTTACCCCCTGCATCATATGCTTAGTATATTCTTCATCCCAATCTACAGCTTCGCCACGTAACTTGCGTATTACCAAATTTGCAGCTGTTTGGCTTGATACTGTTGCCAGCGTAACCCCGGATGAAAAGATAGGGTCCAAAAATTCTGTGACATTGCCGGTCAACACAAACCCATCGCCATAAAATTTATCGGTTGTGGTTGACCACGATTGCAAAATCCGGGGCTCGAACACAAATTCAACATCCTTTAAACGTTCGGCCAAATAAGGTTGTGCCGAAATTAATTCACGAAGTACCTTTTCGTTCTCACCTTTATACTGGTCGAAAAAGTCATCGTTGCCCACAAAACCAACTGAGGTGACACCACTTGAAAATGGGATGACCCAAACCCAAACCCCGGGTTGGTGCACAATGATGGTAATACGGTTAGGCTCATCATCCATTGAGCGTTTTAAGTCGACAGTATGCGTAAACAGCGCCCTGCGGGGAGGCAAATTTGATGGTTTATCAAGATTAAACAACCTAGGAATTACCCTTCCATAGCCACTGCCATCAACAATAAACCTGGCTTCAATATTTGTTTTATTACCGTGTTTGTCTTCAACCTCCGTTACAGAATCTGTACCGTTAAATGTAATCCCGGTTACGGTAGTTTCATAACACACAGGAACGCCCATCTTTTCAACTGTATCGGCAAGGGTTTTGTCAAATTCTGCCCGGGGCACCTGCCATGTCCAATTCCAGCCCTCAGTGAACTGGTCAGCAAAGTAATAATCACATATCTTACCGTTTTTTACAAACTTGGCCCCAAACTTTTCCTGGAACCCCTTTTCTTTGAGGGCGTCCACAAAGCCAGCCTCAGTCAGAGCTTCCATGCAGCGCGGTAATAAGCTTTCGCCGATGACAAATCTTGGAAATTTTTGCTTTTCTACAATTTTAACCTTATAACCGGCTTTGTTAATAATAGAAGCAGCGACAGTCCCCGCGGGGCCTGCACCTATTACCAAAACATCTACCTTTTCAATACTCATGGTTGTTGTCTGATTGTTTTAATTATGTGATTGCGGCCTTTTCTTCATTGCATATAAAAGTTCAAGCCAAGCCCTGCTTAATTTTCCATTCCTGAAAAAAGTCCGGATTATTTAACTGAAGATTAAGACTATCGTTGCTTAAAAATACCTGAACGGTAGATCCGGTTACTATTAATTCTTTTGTGAGTGCATTTAATATGCGGTATTCGAAGTTGATTTTAGCAGATAAGCTGGCCACGTAGGTTACCTCGATAATTATCCTGTCGCCATATCGCAAAAACCGCTTATACTCACACTGAATATTTACGATAGGCACAATATACCCATTTGCATAAAAGTCAAGATAGCGCAGATTATATTCTTTACCGAATGATTCCCTGCCATCTTCAAAATATTGTACATAATGCCCGTGCCATACTATCCCCAGGGAATCGACTTCACTAAACTTTACATCCTGTTCGATACTATGTGTTAAGGTCTTTTGCAATGAAATTTTATTAAATGAATATTATATTCTTTCCAAATGCCTGATAAGAGCTCACCTACAGATGATGATACCCGCAGGTGAGTGTTTGTTTATTAAATATTGGGGAAGATTTAATTATTTATAAGTATTAATTCGCTTTATAAACTGTTATTTCAATTTATTCAGGTCCATCTCTTTTAAAACCATAAACAACGGTTTCGCCCAATAATTCCTGAATCCGAAGCCTCCGGGTTTGGCTGTTTGATAAGATGTTAATAATACAGTTTTTGATTTCATATCGACAAAAGTTACCCATATGCCTTCTGACGCTATGCCTTTATCCATTCCCTCAACAAAAAACATCATTCCTATGCCCTCATTATTCTGAAAGTCGTATTTTTTTACAGCATCAGCAATTGTTGCTTCATTTATCAGCTTAAAATCGCTGGGATTAGCAGAAAAAAAGTCTTTTGTCGTAAGAGCCTTATTCGATTTTATTACCGGATCAATGGCATATTTTACAGAAGCGCGATGTACCGCTTTGGCTACGTCATATTTTTTCATCTCATCAATAAAAAGATAATTCCATTGTAAAATAAACACGTCCCTGAATTCATCGTTACTAACAGTTCCGTTATTACCGGAAACGCCTTTGGTTGGTGAGCCTATGAACTTGGTTTGGGAATAATCGACACCAAGCCATGTGATAGGCACTTTTTCATCAAAGATATCAGCCTTCTTTGATTGAGCTAACACCGATTGCGCATTTACAGCGATGAAAAACAAAGCAACAAGCCATTTGAATTTTGCGACAGGTTTCATAATTAAATTGATTTAAGTTTATTTTTAATTTTTAATAAATATTTTCATTTCACATTTTGCAAGCATTAGTCCTTCACACTCAATCTTCCCCGACACAATGGTTACGTCAAATATTTGATTAGTAATGGTTACTTCAGTATTTATAACATCACCAACCTTAGGCAAATCAGTGATCTCGAGATTCTTTATGGCGCCTATATAACCGATCTGAATTTGTGAACCGCTCTTTTTCGCCATATATCCTGCCCCGGCTGCTGCCGTTTGCGCAATATTTTCTATCAGCCCGGCTTCACTTAGCTGGTTATTGCAAACCAGTACATTTTCTGCTGAAACACGTAGTGTTGTACTTGAACTGATGGCGTCACAAGTCACCAATTGATCTATCATCACAAAGGGAGGGCCTTGCGGAATAAGTGATAAGATATTTTCTGGTGAGACCATCAATTGATTATTGCCAAAAATTATAATAATTATACCATTGTTCTGGGTATTTTTTTACTTTTTTTTCCATGTAATCGACATAGTCCAGTAATATTTGGTTAGAAACATCATCTGCTCCCGTATCCTGGTATTCTTTTACATCGCTTGAGAAAAAATGGTAATGGTATTTGCTCTCTTTCATACCATAAACAAATGTTACCGGTACGTTGAATTTAATGGGCATCAGAAACGGCCCCAAAGGAAATTTCGCTTCCTCACCTAAAAAATTTACTGCTACGGTTTTTGTACCCTCTATAAACCTGTCAGCTGGCATACATACCAGTTCATTTTCCAGAAAAGCCTCGCTCATTTTAAAAATATGCGACATATCTTCTTTAATATGAATAAAATTTAACCTGCTTTTTCCGGTCACCGATTCCAAATATTCCTTAATCCCGGAGTCCTCTCCATCAAAAGTTACGATATTGATGCGGGAGTCTATCTCTGTTAACAAATGGCTGGCAGCTTCCCAGTTACCAATATGTGCAGTTAATAATATACCGCCCCTTTTTAGCGCAGCAATTTTGTGCAAATTGTTAACCCCATCCAGTTCAAACGTTAATCTGTTTTTGATCCCGGACATTACAACAACTTTATCAATAAGTGCCTGCCCTAACAGGTTGTAATTCTGATATACCTTATAAACCGATTTTATAACACCATAACCATGTCTTTTATGGAAGTAATTAAAAGTAGGCTTTGAAGATTTAAAAGAGAAAATCAGGTAGTAAAAAGCAACAAATCGTAGTAAAAAATAGGCTGGCGCAACGCCGGCTGTTCTTAAAATACTAACGAAAATTTTATAACCTAAAGGCTTCCCTTTTGATTTACCTTTCCAGGCCGGCATTATACAAGTTCATTTAATTTACTATTGTATATGACGTAATCATAAAAGTTCTGGAATGTGACAATGCCTGTAAAATCTTCAGGCTTTACTTTAAATGGAAAATTGCTTTCAATTACCACGACAAGGTCGATATAATCGAGGCTGTCAAGGTCGAGTGTTTCTTTTAAGTTGGCATCAGGAACCATCTCGTTCACATCAATTTCAAACTCTTCGGCTAAAAAATTGTTTATCTTTTCGATAATCTCTTCGTTGCTCATGCGTGATTAAGGTTTAATTATACTTTTTAACTATTAGGGACGAATTGGTTCCACCGAATCCAAACGAATTAGACAAAAATACATTTATTTCTTTTTCAACTGTATTTTCGGCAATGTTTAATTTGGCAGAATCCTCGTCAGGATTTTCAAAATTGATGTTTGGGGCAACAAATGAATTCTTCATCATCAGCATTGAATAAACTATTTCGCTGGCTCCGGCCATCCAACATTCATGTCCGGTCATCGATTTAGTGGAGCTAACCAATGGATTATAAGGCCCAAAAACTTCATAAATAGCCTTCGCTTCGCTGGAGTCTCCTGCGGGTGTTGATGTTGCGTGTGCATTAATGTAAGCAACATCGGATGCTGATATACCTGCATCTTTTAATGCCATGTGCAATGACCGTACAGGGCCTTCTACAGTCGGATTTGATAT
>DATHLW010000211.1:0-4271 GCA_035487675.1 Mucilaginibacter sp.
TGCTTTCCACATAAATAAAAGGGAGTTTGATGGTTTTTCCATTTGGCTTATTCCGGTTCTCGGGAACGATCAAATAAGCACAACGGGTCTTCAGGCTGCTGTCCGCCTTAAAAGCACAGGCACAGGGTTCAATTTTTGGTGTGTACCCCTTCTGCTGTGCCGGGGCAGAAAGCTGAAAGGAAATTATTAAAGCTATTATTAGTATCAAAGTTTTCATTTTGTTCTCATCTATTTCAACAAAATAAAAGTTTTGAAGCAAGGATATTTAGTAAAAAACAGACAATTTCATGCGGCATATTCTGTCAGTTTCTTCCCTGTAAAACCTACCACATCTTTATAAAAGTGGCTCATATCATAGTAGCCGAAATCATAAGGAGTAAAGTCGCGCTTGTAGTTTACATAGTGAGTTAAAGCCATACGCGCGCGCATCACCGAGAAATAACTCTTTGGCGATATACCCACTACTCTATGAAAATAACGGTTGATAGTTTTGGAGCTGACAAACATCTTTTCGGCCATTTCGCCGGTGTTCAATTGCATATCAGATAGGCTGTAATTCCCTATACAATCGCGCACGAATTGCAGGTAGTAGTCTCTTTGCTGCCGATGTTTAAATGAGTCAAGTAAGTGTTGTTGCATCAACTCACACCGCTCTACAAATGACAAAGGCTGTTTGATTTGCAACAGGAGTTTTGCAGGCATTATCGTGCCCAGATCGACTATTCTGTCAATACATTTTATCTGACTGATGCCTAAAACTGCTTCCAGGCCGCCGGGATAAAATTTCACGGTGAATATATTGTCCGATGGGCTATTATATCGTTCTACAATAGAATTACGCAGGATCAAAATATCCTGGTTAGCTCCTATACAGTGTTGCTGCTGACCTACGGATATTAAATAAGGCGCACCCAGATTAATGTAAAAAGTGGGTGTCCAGCTCGGGAACATTTTTACCGAGAAGTTGGAGTCGCCAATATATTTTTGAGTTGATTCGATAGAAGATTCAGAAAAAAATTCGATATGATCAGCCAGCTCCGGGCAGGCATCGCTGAAAGTATATATTTTACGGATGTTATCGAAAATCTCAACCATTGATTATAAGACGTAGATTAAAATTATTCGTTACAGATAACGCTAATGATCTAAACTCATTTCAATTAATTGTAATGACCTGACCTATTAGTTGATCCTTGTATTTATCACTACCAACTGGCTCTATAATCAAACCTACTTCAGAAATCTTTTCCTGTATATAATCAACGTATTCAATTGATTTTATTTGTGATTTTATCAGATTATTGTTGAGTACTAAATGAATCGTATCGCCTGGGCTAACTATACCCTCAACAATAACCCCAGCCAACACCTCTCCCCGCCCTGTCAAGAGAAAAGAATTATTTATTTTAAATTTCGCCATTACTAACTTGTATGATCACAAACTATCTTCCACTCACCGTTAATTTTTCTGAACCATAAGGTAAAATATCCGGCCGGCGCATCTTTTTCGCGCTTCAAATGCCATCCGCCTAAAACAAAAGCATTATGGTCATCGAGCACTTTCACTTGCATAATGTCAAAAGTGAGTTCGCCCATAGCGCCCTTGCCGGGATAAGATTTTTTATAACGATCGATGGTACTTTGCCAGCCATATAAGGGAGCATCCTTTCCTACAAATACCAAAGAATCAGATTTCCAGTAGCCTTGCATAAAACCATCAATATCGCCCCGGTTCCATGCCAGGCGCTGATCATCCAATACTTTCGTAATGGCTTCTTTATCCTGTGCAAACAAAAAGCAGGAATAAAGTATTAGAATACAAAAGGGGATTACTTTTTTCATTTTTAAATATATTGAATTATAAATCGCCTGTAACGGATTTTTATTAGTTTCATCACCAGCTTTATTAACTTTACGCAAATCCACACATAACCATATTTAATATTTTCTTTTCACTATGAGCAATCAAGTTCTTTGTTTCGGCGAAATCCTGTGGGATACTTTTGAGGATGGCAAAAAAGCCGGCGGCGCACCAATGAATGTGGCCATGCACCTAAAGCAGCAGCGCGTTGATGTTGGCTTTGCCAGCAGCGTCGGGCAGGATGCCTCAGGAGATGAGCTCATAGAATTTTTGGAAAAGAACAGTCTGTTTGCTGAAAACCTGATACAGCGCGATGAACAATTTCCTACCTGCGAGGTTACCGTCGAACTTGATAAACACCAGCACGCTACTTATATCATCCCCCAGCCTGTATCGTGGGATAATATTCAAACAACCTCATTTCTTACTCATGGTGCCGTACACGCTTCGGCTATTATATTCGGAAGCCTGGCCTGCCGGGACGAAACTACCCGGGACACCTTATTGAACCTGCTGGACGAAACCAATGCGCTTAAAATATTTGATGTAAACCTGCGCGCTCCCCATTATACACTATCGACCATTGAAAATCTCACCGCACGGGCCGATGTAGTGAAAATGAATGAAGATGAGGCAAAATTATTAATAGGCGGCAGCAACAACAATTTAAAGGAACAGATCAACGAGTTCCAATCAAAATATCATCCGCAAACCATTTGCGTTACCCGGGGAGAGCATGGCGCTATTGTGTGGCATGATTACGAGTTTTATGAAAATCCGGGTTGCGAGGTACAGGTGGGCGATACGGTTGGCGCGGGTGATTCGTTCCTGGCGACTTTTGTAGCCGGTTTATTAAAAAATGAGCCCATGCAGCAACTGATTGACAATGCATGCGCAGTAGGTTCTTTTGTGGCCAGCAAACGGGGTGCAAACCCACCGTATGATGAACGTATCCGCGGGTTGCTTGGATTGTCTTAAAGTTTGCAGTTGCCACTGTGCAGTTTGCATGGATAAACTGCCAACTGTAAACAGGTAACTGCCAACTGGCCATTTGTCATACGCGCCTAACATTTTAGTTCCGAAGCCCAATTATTAAACTTTTCATAGAATTTATCCGTTACTTTATACTTGAAAGGATAAAATATGCGTGGCTACGGATTTTCCAAGTTCATCCCACGACAGATCCCCAAAGGCGGATTTGACGAATTATTAAAGCTTTTTCTCGAATTGCTTAACTACACAGCAGGCGATGCGGGTGAGGCTTTGGCATGGATGAACGAACTGGACAAGCAATATAATATCACCAATGACGAATATGGCATGGGTGATTTTATTGATGAATTAAAACAAAAAGGCTATTTAGACGAAGATAAAGGCAATGGCGAATTTCGCATTACCGCCAAA
Source organism: Mucilaginibacter sp. (assembly GCA_035487675.1). Lineage (GTDB taxonomy): Bacteria > Bacteroidota > Bacteroidia > Sphingobacteriales > Sphingobacteriaceae > Mucilaginibacter. The sequence continues at coordinate 3,266 of DATHLW010000211.1, forward strand.
ACAGAACAAAGCATCAGGCAATCGGCGCTGGAGGAAATTTTCGGCAAACTGAAAAAATCGGGCAAGGGTAATCACCGCTCACCCCAATCGGGGCAGGGAGATGAAAAGAATGCTGAACGGCGCGAATATGAGTTTGGCGACAGCCTCGACCAGATCGACATGACACAGTCCATCCACAATGCACAGATCAATCATGGCATCGGCGATTTTACGATGACCGAACGCGATCTGGAAGTGGAGGAAATGGATTATAAAACCCTCACCTCTACAGTTCTGATGATCGATATATCGCACTCTATGATCCTGTATGGCGAGGACCGTATCACCCCTGCAAAAAAAGTGGCTATGGCACTGGCTGAACTGATCAGGACAAAGTATCCTAAGGATACGTTGGATATTGTAGTATTTGGCAACGATGCATGGCCCATAACTTTGAAGGACCTGCCTTATTTACAGGTTGGCCCGTATCATACCAATACTTATGCAGGCTTAGAATTGGCCACCGATCTGCTTCGCAGACGTAAGACACATAACAAGCAAATATTTATGATCACCGACGGTAAACCTACCTGTTTAAAGGAAGGCACCAAGTATTATAAAAACAGCATCGGGCTTGATCGCAAAGTGGTAAACAAAACGCTAAACATGGCAGCACAATGTAAAAGGCTTAAGATACCGATCACCACATTTATGATTGCCAAAGACCCCTACTTGCAGCAGTTTGTCCGTAAATTTACTGAGACAAACGGCGGAAAAGCGTTTTACAGTTCGCTTAACGGCTTGGGCGAATATATTTTTGAAGATTATATAAGAAACAGGAGAAGGACTGTAAGATGATGTGCAAATTTGCCGATATGCAGATGTGCAAATTTTTAAAGCTACCCCTTTAGAATGACAAATGACTAATGACAAATGACTAAATTGACAGATATAAAAACCCTCGGCGAGTTAAAGAAATCAGAATATAGAAGCCGGTCGGTTAAAGATGAATTAAGACAGAACCTGG
>DATHLW010000212.1:0-3269 GCA_035487675.1 Mucilaginibacter sp.
GCTTAACTATAGGCAACCGGTTTATGGATCAAAAATTAGGGGTCATCTTTTCTGCTACTTATCAAAATACTTACGCAGGCAATAATACTTTTGTTGTGGTTCAGGAAAATACGGTAGGTCCGAGTCCGAACATTAACACACCCAATCAAGAAACATCCTTTCAAAGCGGTTATAATCGTCAGTATTCGTCACAACTCAGCAGGTTAGGAGCAATTGCATCTATTGATTACAAATTCAATGCAAACAACGCTATAAATTTATTCGGTACCTATTTGCAACTGAATGAACATAGGGTGCGCCAAACTGAAAACTTTACCTATGCAGGATACTCATACCAGGGGTACGTTGGTACAGTTGGAATTGATAATTTAACTGAAACGAGGACCGATCTTCAAAACATTTACAACATAACCCTTAAAGGTAAACATAAAATAAATAAGGTATTTTCATTTGATTGGACCTTGGCAAATTCAGAAGCCAGTCATAAACAACCTGATATTGCAGAATTTAAAACCACCTATCAAACAAATCCGGATACTGTTACATCTCATGGTTATAAGCAGGTACCTAACCCAAATATGCCGGGGAGTTCAGTATCAGTAACTCCGGATATCATCAATGGCCCGGTACTAGTGGGTAATGAATCACGAGTATGGACACACAATACAGATAAAGATCTTTCTGGTTATTTAAACCTGCACTTTGACACCAAGATTTTCAACCGCAAGGCTTTATTCTCCGCTGGAGGAATGTTAAGGCATAAAACAAGAGACAATTTTGTTGATAGTTATAGTTTACCCAATACTTACATTGGTAACGACGCAGAACCATTTGTTTCAATTCCGGCGTCAACATTCACATTTGCTAAAAACCCGGATAACGCACTTGGCTCATCCTATAGCGATCCGGGAGTGTACACATTTACTGAAAATGTACGGGGCGTTTACGGTATGTTAAAATATTTTTTCAGCGACCGCTTTGATGTATTGTTTGGGGTGAGGGCCGAACACACCTATCAGTATTATTATTCTAATTTACCGGTAACCTTCCCCGGAAAAACGGCGACCATTACCTATACAGATTACTTGCCAAGCATTAACGCAAAATATGCGCTAACAGATAACCAGGCAATAAGGGCCTCCTATTTTCAATCTATTTTACGGCCTGCCTTTGCAGATTTCATCCCTTATCCTGATCAAACGGTTGATGACGCTTATGCACATGAAGGAAATCCTTATTTACAGCATACAGTTATTGATAACTACGATTTAAGGTATGAGTTTTTCCCAGGTGTTTTTGATGAATTTATGGCGGGAGGATTTTTTAAATACCTCATGAATCCAATTGAAAAAGTGCTTTTACCGGGGTCACTGGGTGCTACCTTTTTGCTACAACCTCAGAATTTAGGTAACGCCCATAATTACGGGGCGGAATTTGTGGCCAAAAAGTTCTTCGGGAACATTGGGTTTTCGGTAAATTATACTTATACCCAATCACAAATTACTACACCAAAAAGTATAGATGTCCAGAACATTGGGGTCACAACCCGTAACCAAACCAGGCCGTTGCAGGGACAGGCGGCGCATATCGGTAACTTCTCTGTATTATATAAAGACCAAAAAAATGGATTAGACGCCCAACTGTCCCTGGCATATACCGGTGAGCGGATACAGGCGGTATCAAGATACTATGGCCTTGATACCTGGGAAAAGGCATCTACTTTCCTTGATTTTTCTGCCCAAAAGGAATTCGGCAAGCATTACATTCTTTTCGTAAAGGTTAATAATATTTTAAATACCCCATACGAGTTATTTATCAAACAGAATAATACAGTTAACTACACCGGTATTTTGAAATACCCGCACCAGGAAAGCCCGGATCATACAACATTAGAGTATGATCAATACTATGCCAGGTACAGTTTGGGGTTCAGGTTCAAATTTTAATCATCTAATAAAACAATAAAGTAAATTAATTTCATCAATTATGAAAAAATTACAAATCATCTCGTTATGTGTATCACTTTTTGCCCTTGCTGCTTGCAGCAAGAAAAGTGATAAGGTTATAGTATCTGTACCGCTGTTACAAGTTGGTAAACCTATTAGCAATTCGGGCACATTGCCAGCTGGTACTTACAAAGGCACCATGCTTGCTAATCAGACTTATACAGTGAGCGGAGATATTACTGTTAATGCAGGCGATACCCTTTTGATACAAAAAGGTGTTACCATTAAAATGACCAATGGCGCTAACTTTATTGTAAATGGAGATTTGATCAGTTTAGGCACGAAAGATGCGCCGGTTACCATAACCGACCCGCGCAGATCTAAAACAACTGGCTCATCCACAGTAGCTACAGATTCAGCTTATGTAGGCGGATGGGGTGGAATTTATGCCAGCAATACCTCTAAATTGGTGGTGATCAAATGGACTCACCTTGATTTTGGTGGTGCAGCTTTAAAAGCTCTTCCTTTCCCTGCAACTGCTGGTTTGAAAGCAGGCAGTCAATATGTTTTGTTTTTTGAAAATCCTACCGGCGTTTTCATTATGGAAGATTCATGGATATACGGCTCACCTGATGATGCTACCCGTTTTTATGGCGGTTACTACAACATCATGAGAAATACGATGGAAAAATGCGGCAGCACTGGTGGGGATGGTTTTAACGCTAAAGGCAGTGCAGTTGGTAATATGGCTTATAACCTTATTATCGGCGGGGCTACCAACGGTACTAAAACTGCAAGTGACGGCACTACAGCAGGCCCTTGCCAGTTCACTATGTATAATAATACCTATGTTAATGACGGGTTCAGAAATACCGGTGTTTATGGTGCTCGGAGCGGTTCTGTTGAGATAGAAAATAACTCAAGGGCATTAGTGTACAATAACCTTATCGTAGATTGTAATTTTGGCGTGCGTATCGCAGGCGGTCCCGGTGGTGCAAAAGTTTACCTTGCTGACACCTTGACTAATACTACCGGGCCTATCTTTAAAACTGCTTACGGCTACAACTTTTATTATGTAGATAACGCGGCAATGGCCGGGCAAATTGTACCAACAAGCATTGCACAACCTGTAGTAACTCATCCACAGGCAACTGATATCCCAAATATGGCTGCTTTCTTAGGAGCAACCTATACATTTGGGCAAGTTTACGACGGTAGTTCGTTTGTCGGGAAAAACAACCCCATGTTTGTAAATTATACACTTCCGGCTGCTGCTAATTTCTGGATCACGCAGGCATCGGTTGATAATTATAACTTCCATTT
>DATHLW010000213.1:0-4733 GCA_035487675.1 Mucilaginibacter sp.
GCGTGCCGATGATAAGGACAGGCCTTTCTTTCATCCTTCAGATGCAGGGCTACCTGTTGTGAGCCTGGTTTATTATTATCCTTATGCTTCAGCGAACACTCAATCGCTTATTAAGAACGCGATCAGGAAATCCATGGATTATGAATTGGCGATCACATCCGAAGTAAATAATCCTTTCGGTTATAGCAGGCAATTAACTCAAGACACCTTGGGTAATCGCCGCAGCGCATTTTTCTTTCCGCATGGAAGTGATGCATCGCCTTGGTGGCAGGGCGAAAATGCAAGGCTTGGTTCAGAGGCGACTGCTGCAAGGCTGGCTGCGGGTTTATTTACAGATGATAAAACCTATCATGATAAACTGGAAAGCTTCGCAACTGACCAATTGAACTGGATATTGGGTTTAAACCCCTTCGATTCATGCATGTTGGAAGGGGTGGGGTATAATAACCCGGCTTATGGCTTTTTCGGAACGTTTGAATACACCAATGCGCCGGGTGGAATTGTAAATGGCATCACCTCCGGGTTTGATAATGAAGACGATATTGACTTTAATCTTCCGTATTCTCAAACCGGTAAAGATGCCGACTGGCGCTGGGCCGAGCAATGGCTGCCACATGCAGCCTGGTATATGCTGGCAGTTGCAACACGTTAAAGAATCTAATTTTATTCACCCCAGGCAGTAACCACTATCGTTCGTGAACCGCCATAATTACGGTGCTCACAAAAATATATACCCTGCCATGTACCAAGAGCCAATTGTCCGTTGCGCACAGGTATAGTAACTGAACTGCCTAATATGGCAGCTTTTAAATGCGCCGGCATGTCATCGGGGCCTTCGTCATCATGTATATAATCCGGGTCGTTCTCAGGTACTCTTTTATTAAAGTAGGTTTCAAAATCCTGCCTAACCGTAGGGTCGGCGTTTTCATTGATGCATAATGATGCCGAAGTATGCTGTATAAACACCTGGCAAATACCGGTTCTTATTTCTTTTAATTCCGGTAGTGACTGTACGACTTCTTGTGTTATCAGGTGAAATCCTCTTTTTCTTTCCCTAAGGTGCACGGTTTGCTGATATATCTTCATAAATTATTTAATTGTTAAAAGTAGGTTTTGTTCATTTTATTTTGTCGTTTATTAGTAACTATGCCTTTATGTTCTGAATCAGAACTAAAACAGGATACCAACCTGCCTGTTTAGAAACCAAATTATGGCACATATTCAACCTTTTAAAGCAATAAGGTCAAATCCCTTTTATGCCGATCAACTGGTATTCACTTCACTCCAGGTAGAGTCAGTATCTGGTGATGAAAACAGGGACGGCACTTTAGCGCCACTAAAAATTTTACTGGAGACAGGAGCAAGGCAACGTCCCGAAACACCTGAAGGGCAGGCTAAAGCTTTCCAGGATATAAAAGATACATTGAAGAACCTGCTTGAAAGTGACAAGTTATGGCACGAACAAATTCCGGGAATATATGTCTATGAAGTAGTCCATAAAACATACCGTCAAACAGGGGTGTGGGCTTTAACGTCATTGGAAGACTACAGGAAAGGTGATATCAAAATTCATGAGCTAACTTTTGCAGACAGTATACGGCGCTTAACCAACTATCGCAAAAATACTGGGCTTGAAGGTAGCCCGATACTGCTGGCTTATCCGCCGGATGTAACTATTAACCGCATTATTGCTGAAACAAGAGCTAATAACCAAAAGATGACCTACGGTAATGAACACGGCCTGCATCATATCTGGAAAATAGAAGACCCAATACTACAGCAACAACTTATCGACGCTTTTACACGTGTAAAAACAGTTTATTTGGCTGACGGACACCATCGTATCGAATCATCAGCATTGTTAGCCGAAGAACAGCGTTCAAACGGCTTGCCTGTATTTGATCAGATATCATCGCTTTACATGGCAACTGACCAATTACGTATCGAGGAGTATGATAGGGTGGTTCTACCATCGCAAGCAATAGAGAAAGAGGCCTTCTTTGATCAGATAAAACAACATTTTGATATTCATCCATCAAAACAACAAGTACAGCCGAGGGCACCACATCAAGTCGGTCTTTATTTTTCGGGAAGATGGTATGAGCTTGCAGCTAAGCCACACACTTATATCAACAAAAGTGCAGCAGCCATTTTAGACGCATATATCCTTCAAGAAACCGTATTAGCACCGGTCTTTGGTATAGACGATCCGAAAACAGATCCACGGCTAAAATGTGCAGGTGGTGAGATGGCAATGGACGAGATCAATGTTATCCTGGAAGCATATCCTGATGCCATAGCCTTCACCTTATGCCCGGTAACTGTTGATCAATTAATAGCAGTAGCTGATGCAGGCGAGATATTACCACCAAAATCCACGTGGATAGTTCCTAAAATACCTTATGCCTTATTGCTTCATCATCATTTAACAGAATAATTAATCCACAAAGCCTGGGGCACAAGAGAATTTTATGTAACAGACAGCAACCGCAGTACCTTATGGGTTGCAAATGGTTGTAGTACCTGTCTGTACCGATTTATTTTTCTGTTTTCTTCGCAACAGGGGTTTTAGCCGGTTCCTTTTTAGTGGCTGTTGCTTTTGCCGGGGTTGCTTTTACTGCTGATTTTTTAGCAGGAGCAGAAGCAGGTTTTGCATTACTTACAACGCTCTCTTTTGCCGGCTTCTTAGCTTCAATTGCTGGTTTATCGTTCTTATCAGCTTCCTTACCGGGTTTTAGATTCTTAGTGATTTTTTTGGCCAGCTTTTTTGCTTCTTTTTCAATGTCGATTGCTTCTTGTCCCAATTCGCTTGAAATGGTTTTTAATGTTTTGATCAGGCGCAACTGAATTGATTTGATTGCTATTTTTTTTGCTGCTTTTGCCGGAGACTCTTGTTTTTCTTTTTTCTTGACTTGATTTAATTTCAAATGTAGATGATAAGAATATAAATTTAATATTATCTTTTTGTTAAGTAAGCTATATAAAGTTAAATATTATCAAATACAGGTAACAATAAAACTAGTTGATACAATCATGTTACTGCGTGATATTGATGTACCTCAAAGGCGTATTCCAGCCATTGATTGAAACCTGGATATTTTTGTTGTTTTTAAACTGATCAAAATCGATAATTATTTTCTTTTGCTCGCCGGGTAAAACGGTGATATAATTGTCGCTGTAAAATACAGGTAATAACCTGGCCTTTGTTGATCCATCTGTTATAGAAAACCTGTTGAAGAATGCAGGAACATTCGGTTTATCATTCGTAAGGGTAACTTCAACTTTCCCGGGCTTTAGGCATTTTGCGTCAACCACAAGGTTACTTTTACCCATTTGCTGTAATCCTGAATAATTTCCCTTGCTGTCAGGTATCCAATAAATATTTTGTGTAATCGGTTTTTTATCTGAATCCTGGAACTCAAGGTCAAGGAAAATGCCTTTATCAGCCGCCAGTTTATCTACTTCGTTTTTAATTGAAAAATATTTTTTCGATATAGTGGGGCCTATATCAGCAAATACCTGTCCGAGTAAAGTTTCCTTCCCATTAATATCATAAGCCTTTATTACCAGCATCATACCGCTTCTGGATTTAAAAGTGTTATTTGCTGCCATGACGACACCGGTGACAGGGTTATACATAATGTGTAATGGTTCGCTGCCATTATGCAAGCCATACAAACAGGCATTAGGGTCGAGGTAATAATCGTACATCTGGCCGCGCATAGCTGTCCATGGGTTTTGTGTTTTCCAGATAATGGTACCCGTATACCAATCCCACATGTGTGAGGTAAATCCCTCCATAAGTCCGCGATACTGATCATAATTTACTAATTGCGCTTTAAAGGCAAAATCTTCAGCATCTTTTGCTTCGCCATATTTGTTGATGCTGGTATCGTAACCAATGTATTTGTGGTAATCCCAAACCTCGTCAGTCTTTGTTTTTCGGGTTGACTCATTATATTCAGGAAGCTTATTCAAGTGATCCGCCGGTATAAACTTCTTCAATGATTCAATATCACTTACACCAATGGAACCCACCTCCGAGTTAAAAGGATAAGCTTGGTGCTGCCAGAAAACGGATAGCGGTTGTATACCATACGGCCCGTCACCGTTTCCTAAAAGTGTATTATACGACATACTGTCCGAATTGGAATAATCAACAAACCATCGCGTATTATCCAATTTTGGCATAATGCTGTCTCTCAATGCGGTCAAAATATCCTCAGGAGGAGTAATCTCGTTGCCACCGCACCATATGGCAAGAGAGGCATGATTTCGTACCATTTTTATCTGATCCTCAGCCGAACGGAGAAACAAAGAATGATCATCCGGATATTTTCTTCTTGTCCATTGATCGTCCAGTTTTTGAGGGTCCTGCCAACGGCCATTACAATCGCCCGATCCCCACAAATCCTGGAAAACCAATATGCCGTATTTATCGCAGGTATCATAAAACTCTGGCCGCTCTATCATCGCACCACCCCAAACCCGTATCAGGTTCAGGTTCATATCGCGGTGAAAACGTACCTCGGCATCATAACGCATATCCGATAAGCGCAACATAGCGTCAGATATGATCCAGTTACCCCCCTTAATAAATATCTTCTGGCCGTTTATCGAAACCTGCCTGCTGTTGGTATGGGCATTCCATTCGGTTTGAATTTGCCTTACACCAACTTTAAGCATCTGCTGATCAGACAAGTTTTTCCCATTTATAAGGAAACGAATATGCA
>DATHLW010000214.1:0-3667 GCA_035487675.1 Mucilaginibacter sp.
AGTTAACGATTGGGTTTCACCACGGGTAAATATAGCCGATCCGTGAGCTGAAGGAAGGTAACCTACTTCGCTCCATATCGGGCGTATCTGTGTAGTGGTACGGCCATCCAAACGTTTACCTTCATCTAATACCAGGTTACGGATAGCATCATACTCTACATCATGATAGTATTTTTTTGCAAGAAACTTGGTAGCGTCATCAATCTCGCCTAAAGTTTCAATATAGGTATCACGAACTTCTTTAAATTTAGCAGCTCGCTCATCTTTTGCTGAAGCAGAAGATGCAATAGCATACACTTGCTCATAAGTAGCAGCATAGATCGCCTTCTTCAAATCCTCGTCATGGTTTTCGTGGCTGTAAACGCGTTTTTCGGTCTTGCCAACAGCAATGGTCAATTCTCTCTGAATTAAGCATTGTATTTTTATGGCCTCATGAGCAAATTTAATGGCTTCGATCATCTCGGTTTCCTGGATCTCCTTAGCCTCGCCCTCAACCATGTTGATGTCAAACTCAGAACCAGCTACGATGAATTCCAAAGTAGCAGTTTCTAATTGACTTAATGTTGGGTTGATCACCAATTTACCGTCGATCTTAGCTACACGAACTTCTGAAATAGGCCCGTTGAAGGGAATATCAGAAACAGCCAAAGCAGCTGATGCAGCTAAACCTGCAAGGCAGTCGGGCATAATGTCCTTATCAGCAGAAATTAATGAGATCATCACCTGTGTATCTGCATGATAATCTTCGGGGAACAATGGACGTAAAGCACGGTCAACCAAACGTGAGATCAAAACCTCATAGTCTGATAACCTGGCCTCGCGGCGCAAGAAACCACCCGGAATACGGCCTGTGGCAGCATATTTCTCCTGGTAGTCAACAGATAACGGTAAAAAATCAACTCCTTCTTTTGCTTCGGGCGAAGACACAACAGTGGCCAATAACATCGTGTCTCCCATTTTTACAACTACAGACCCATCAGCCTGTTTAGCCAGCTTACCGGTCTCGATCTCAATGGTGCGTCCGTCACCCAGGTCGATAACCTTTTTAATTACATTTAAACTCATCTTGTTTTTGTTGTGATGTGCTTTTCATCTTTCGGAGCACACCGGTTTTTTTATTTGTGTATATTATTTGCAAAAGTAAAAAAGCCATCCGAATTGGCGGATGGCTTTTAAAGAAATTCTGGAAAGATTTATTTGATGATATCCCTAAGCTGTAGAGCTTTAATGATAGCACGGTATCTTTCAATGTCTTTGTTATACAGGTAAGCCAATAATGCGCGACGTTTACCTACTAATTTTTGAAGCGAAAGCTGGGTTGAAAAATCTTTCTTGTTGTTTTTCAAATGTCCGGTCAAATGCGCAATGCGAGTGGTAAATAATGCGATCTGTCCTTCTGCCGATCCTGTATCGGTGGCGCTTTTGCCATGTTTTGCAAAAATCTCTGTTTTTGCTTCTTTACTTAAATACATTACCTGAATAATATTAAAGCGTTTATAAATTTTGTTAATTGAGGTGCAAAGGTAATGTTAATTATAGACAGTTGCAAGGGTTGATTAGGTTTAATGTGTACTGTGATTAAAATAATGAGATAAGAATGGAGAAAAAACATAAAGAGCCGTTTCCCTAGCTGCCTGCAGAACAAACAATCTTTAGCCGGCCACCCGGTTTAGGAGATGATATTGCCATATTTATCAAGGTTCGCATGGCAATTTGGACAGGTTGTTCCGCCCCAAAGAGCCTGTTTCCCACTATTAGGCATGCGAACAATGGATTGTTTGGTGTGGCATACCGGGCAGTATACCCGCTTTAAATTTATGCCCCATTTCGATTTATCTTTACTGGCTTTTATGAGCCAAATGATAAACCCTATCGCTATAATCGTATAAATATAAACCTGGATCATTGGTGTGAGTTATCAGTACGTTTTATCTGCTTTAAAGATACGGAATTCTTTATTTCTAATGGTTCAGGAATATTACTGCTTAACTCAAACAGGTACTAGATAAAAAGGGATTCTCAAATGCGAATCCCTTTCGGTGCCCCACAATAGGTGCTTTCTGAACCATTTTTGGATGATTTGAGAAAATTAGTTTTAATTGGATTTAAAAGCAGCTAAAATGATAATTCAACGCGCTTTTATATCATATTTTTTATCACCCCTAATGGGTGATTTTGATATTATATTGACCTAAATTTGCAGCATTTACCTATCTTACTTCGTCTATTTTAAAAAACAGAAGACAGAATAACCTTAGCTTTATAATGATTTTAACCCTTTAAAATCTGAAGCATATGATAAAGATCTCTGATATCGAAAAATGCTACCATATCGATGAACTGGATATCGTGGCATTAAACAAAATATCCATCGAGATTGATGAAGGCGAATTTGTGGCGATCATGGGCCCATCAGGCTGCGGGAAATCAACCCTGCTGAATATCTTAGGGTTTCTTGACGATCCCGATAGCGGAAGCTATGTTTTCAACGGCGTTGAAGTAACCCATTTTAATGAGCGTAAACGCGCAGACCTGCGTAAGCAAAATGTCGGCTTTTTATTCCAGAATTTTAATTTGATCGATGATCTGACCGTATTTGAAAATGTGGAACTTCCTATGATCTACACCGGTTTACCAACTTCAGTACGTGCAAAGAGAACCGAGGAAATATTGGATAAAATGCATATTGATCAACGCCGGAAAACTTATCCACAGCAATTATCAGGTGGTCAGCAACAACGCGTTGCACTGGCAAGGGCGGTGGTGAACAGGCCCAAATTGATACTTGCAGACGAGCCAACGGCAAATTTAGATCATGATAACGGTAAAGAAGTTATGGACTTACTGGACGAGCTGAATAAAGACGGGGCGACTATCGTAATGGCTACCCATTCTGAAAATGACGCCAAATATAGTCACCGGGTTATCCGGTTGCCTGATATTCCGATATCGGTAAAAAATAATAGCTTAAAAAAAAGCGAATAACCAATGGCTATTCGCTTTAGTGCGCCCACCTGGGCTCGAACCAAACTCTATAATTGACTGAAAGTCAGTTTATTCCAAAGGAACGGAAAACTGAGGTGGACGCTTTGGTGTCCAAACCTCCGTCTAAGCCAAATATAACCATATTTAATAAAATATTAAAACGTCGCTGAACTATTTGTTGAATATCAGTACCTTTATAAATAATAAGTTAAACCATACATTTATGTCCTATCCCGAACGCAAACCCATATACGATACCTATAAAGTTATTGTCAAAAACATCATTGACAGTAAAGTTTACAAAGAGTATGCGCAGGGAGAGATTGATGCCTTAAATGCGGAGTTGTTAAGTGCATTTAAAGAAATCAGTAATATCATGTTACTGGATAAAGAATGGCCAAAGAGCGGTATTTAATGAGACGATAAAAAATATTCAGAGCCAGGGGGTTAACTTTTTGATAGCTGATGTCCCATTAGGCTAGAAAACAGATTTATTAACCGGTGAGTTCTGAAACCAGCCGGAGTCCAATAGTGGCTCCTCCGAAGATTCAGGATAGCAAAGTTGCAGAACAAGCCACAAACCAAACGCAACGATGCCGGAATTACCTGCCAAAGGGTACTATGCACAGCATGCGGATAAAACAGAAGAATTTTATCTGCTCGTACAGGCCCAAACCACCGA
>DATHLW010000215.1:0-2001 GCA_035487675.1 Mucilaginibacter sp.
CCAATGTTTGTCCCTTTGCCCTAACCTGGTTTGGAAATATTTCTGAAATAAAAACCCAGATAACAGCTCCTTGTGAAAAGGCGAAGCATGCGATGTAGATCATCAGGTAAAAGGCGACCATAGTGCCTGAGCTTTTTCCAAAGAAAGAATAGGATACTAATCCCAGCGTAAGGATAAGGCCAAACGAGCCTATGAGCATCAATTTCTTACGGCCCATTTTGTCAATAAAGCCGATTGCGATCATGGTGAAGATCAGGTTCACCAATCCAATACCTGCCGTGGATAATAAAGATGCACTTTTCGCAAGCCCGGCAGCGGTGAAAATCCGGGGCGCATAATAAATGATCGCGTTGATACCCGATACCTGGTTAAAAAATGCAAACAATACCGCCAACATAGCCGGGAATCGATAACGTGGATTGAACAGGCTCTCTGCGTTAACGTCAGACTGCTCCTCGTTTTTTGCGTCGATGATATTTTGCATCTCTTCCTCGTAGGTATCAGGGTTAATAGTTCGCAAGGTTTCCCTGGCGTCATCATATTGCGATTTGTGCAGGATAAGCCAGCGTGGGCTCTCTGGCACAAACCTAAGCAACACCAAAAATATAAAGGACGGGACAGCCATAATGCCAAGCATCAACCGCCATGAATCCTGGAACAATAACCCGATCACGTAGTTTGACAGGTAGGATATTAATATTCCGAATACAATGTTGAACTGGAAAAGTATTACTAGTCTGCCCCTTGCTTTGGCAGGTGCAATTTCAGATATGTAGATAGGCGCAATAACCGACGAAACCCCTACTCCCAACCCGCCAATAAAGCGCAGTGTAACAAACAGGTACCAGTTAGTTGCAACGGCTGTACCCAGCGAGGCAAAAAGGAATATAAATGCTATAATGATCAATGACTTTTTCCGGCCAAGGCTATCGGCAGGTATGCGACCAAAAAGAGCGCCTGTTACTGTACCAATGAGGGCGATGGAGATGGTAAAGCCATGCTGTAAATCGGTAAGGCTCCAGTATTTCTGAATAGCCTGTTCCGCACCCGAGATCACAGCCGTATCAAAGCCAAATAGAAATCCGCCCAATGCCGTTATTATTGACCATGCAATAACTTTTCGTTGAATCATAATAAGAGGTTTATAATTGAAGGTTTATCAAATATAACTTTTAAACAATTAGGCGGGGCATTTACATAAAATAAAAAGCCGGGCGAAATACAGCCCGGCTACTATGGAAATTATTTTCAGTTGGACTATTTAGCTGCAAGAATGGTAAGCTTTTCAATAATCGGCGGTTTTGCCAGCAGCCTGTCGGCATTGGCCATTAGAGCGGCAGCTATTTCTCCATTTAAATGGGCTTCCCTGCCTTCTTCAGCTTCAAACGTATCAAAAATTCCAAACACGGATTGATCTATCTGCCATGCATACCAGCGAACGGTGCCTGTTTCTGCCAGGGCCAATGGCAATGCGCTTTTTAAGAAGTCGGCTAATTCCTGTTCTTTACCTGGTTTTGCTACCAGCCAGGCCAATAGTGCTACTTTTTCCATTTTTATGTTTTTAGATTTATAATATTGATGTTTTAACAAACTTACGCAGCAGTAGTTGTTATGGTTGGCCGAAAGATTTGTCATTTTTCTATGTCGACCTAACATTCTAAAACAATTGGCATTGATCGCTCATTATATTAAAAAAACTTAAATCACTTAGCCATGAAATACGCATTCATTATGGGTTCCAATTCGTTTATTGTGCCCGGCAATACGCTGGTTTATTACGACCATGATCAAAGTATTAATTTCTTAAAGATCAATTCATTACACAATGAGAGACCGACAGGGCAAGGGCTATCCCTCCTAACTATAGACCTGGATATTAAAGACACCGATGGTTCTGAAATTAAAATAGAAGGAAACAAACCAATCCATACAGCAAAGGTTGATATTGCCGAATACCCTGACAGGTTGAACATCACCCGCGCGGATGGTACAAGTGTAATT
>DATHLW010000216.1:0-3327 GCA_035487675.1 Mucilaginibacter sp.
ATGACATTACTCAACATGACACCCAATACTTACTGTTTTCCCATTTTTAAACAGCTTCCTTTACACCCAATCCCCTTAGCTCCGGCAGACTAATGTCATCCAGATTTTCCCCTTCAGCAAATTTGAAGGATGGCTTTTTGATATTGAATGTCAAAACACCCAGCCAAAAAAGCAATACAGGTATCATCACATCCAGTTGGCGCGGGTAAGCGCTTAAAGCGCCGCTTAGTACTAAATAAATACCGGTGATCAACAAAAGAAATTTTACCGGGTAAATTACCCTCCGCCGGTTGATCACGGTTAGTACGATCCCGATAAGCGATGCCCATAAAAGCAATGATCCGCGGATGATATTGCCTACTATGGCCCCGTCCTGGTAGGAGTAGGTGTAAGGGAAGTTGAACAGCATTCGGGAGCAATTGTAATAGTAGTTCTCTATGAATTTAATTGGATGATTTTCGATGTTCCTGATCGCAGCCTGTTTAAAAAGGGCATCCTGTTCCAGGTCGTTATGTTTCAAAATAAAATTCACTTCTTTGGAGTGGTTTTTCTTTAACATAGCTGCCCCTTCTGGTGATTTAAACAGCAATGGATATTGGTTGTTGGTCAACTGCGGTAATTTCCAGTCGCCATATTCATTTTCGTAGGGTGTGCTCATCCAGTATAAGCTCATGCCACCCGAATTGCCCCAGTAAAAAACTTTGCCCGTCATGTGATACGTATAGCCCAGGTAGGGGAGAGTTACAGCAAAAGCGATCAGCAGAACTTTTACTGACATGAGATGATAAGGCCTGTTCTTTTTGAACAATATCAAAATTAAACAGGTGACCAGGCCTAGTAGCAAAACATAACCAAAAATGATCTTGGTTAAAGTAAGATAGCCTAATACCAAACCTGCTATGATAACATATTTTATTTTACCATGGGTGTAGACAAGCGTAAGCGAATAAATAAAAGATGAGACCAGGAAACAGGTAAATGCCTCGGTATACAGGATCGGTAATATCGACAGTGCATTGGGATAAATAGCCAATGGTAAAGTGAATAATAAAGCGATTTTGTGATTGGTAACCAGCTTCAGTGCTTTGTATAGGAAAACCAGGCCCAGGTATAAATATACAGCATTCATCAGGGTGATGGTTAGCGAGTGTATCTTTAAAGCCATAAAAGGTACTATGGTTAAAGGGTATCCCGGCCCATTCCACAAATCGATATGCGGTGCAGGCGGCGAATAATACCCATGTAACAAACGCCAGGCAAAATCAGCATAGCGGATCTCGTCGCCATACAAAGTCGGCCATTTATTAATGAAGACGACGACAGCATATAAAACCAGGAACGGCAGAAAAATAAAGTAAGGATTACGCGTCAACTTCATCATCATGAGGGGTAGATTGCAGCCTAAAGATAAGACTTATTACGCAGAAGCAACAAGCTCTTGGTATTCAACACCAGGCTCGCTTGCCTTAGGCACAGTAAATGAAAATTCGCTGCCCATGCCTTGTTTGCTTTTTACCCATATCCTGCCGTTGCATTTTTCTACCAGGTCCTTGCAAAACAGCAATCCCATGCCGGTTCCCTGCTCATTTGATGTACCTGTTTTGCTATCCACCTTGCTTTTAAATAATTTCCGCGATTGTTCGGGAGTCATGCCCTGGCCTGTATCTTTTATTTTGATCAGGATATTGTCTTCCTCCTGTACTGCCGAGACTTCAATTACATCATCCTTACCAGAAAATTTAATGGCATTGGTGATCAGGTTTCTTACCACGATCTGCACCGAGCTGGGGTCGGCAAAGGCTGTTAATTCATCGGGTACATTTTCAATCAGACTAATGCCTTTCCGTGACGCCTGCTCGTGGTAATTTTCGGTCTCACCGACTATTACATCGCGTACCGAAAAGTTTTTTACAGCCTTATCAAATGTTTCCATCTGGCTGTTGATCCAGAATAGAAGCGTGTCCAGAAAGTCAGAAGTATATTCCAGTTTTTTCAATACATCTGGTATCATCGCCAGCATTTCCTCATGCGATATGGTATCGTCCTGTAGCAGGTCGAACAAGCCTCTTAAAGTGCTCAATGGTGCGCGCAGGTCGTGGGCAAGTATCGCTATCAATCTGTCCTTTAGTGTATTAAGGTCATTTAGTTTAACTGTTTGTTGATCCAGATCAGCCTTTTGCTCCAGTACTTCTGCATTCTTGTGCTCCAGCATGGCATTTACCTGTTGCTGTTTCTTCTTTTGCTTATAATAAATGGCGGTGATCCCGATCATCGCAATAATAATGACCAGAAAAACAAGAATAGTTAGGCGTTGCGCACGGGTGTTTTGCTTGTATAATAAGTCCTTTTCGTGCTGTTGTTGTGCCTGCAAACGTTGTTTTACAGCAAAGCTAAGCTCGAAGTTATATGAAGTGAGTTTTTGAATGCTCTCATTATCCTTCAGACTGTTTTTTAGATCAATATATTGATTTAATAGGGTGTAAGCTTCGTCAACCCTTCCCAACCCGGCCAAAGTTTTATTCAATTGCAAAGCGGCATTAGCCTTTACAGACAGGTTGCCAAGCTCAATAGCCAATTGCTGCCCCTTTACGGCATACGTATAGGCTTTTTTATAGTCTTTTTGCATATTGTATACCGTTGCATAGCCGATGTAAGAGTATGCCTGGTTGTACACAATTCTATATTTAATGCCTATTAAAAGCGAAGTATCCAGGTAGCTTATTGCCCTTTTAAAATCTCCTTTATTCGCATAGCACAATCCAAGGTCCGTGTAAACAGAACTTAGCCCGTCCTGGTCGTTTTGTTTTTTGGCTATGCTGTTGGCTTTATCAAGGTAGTCAATAGCCTGGTCAAAGTTCTTTTGTGCAACCAATACTTCGCCGATGTTTTCATACATTATTCCTAAAGCCTGCAGGTTGTTGGCACCCTGAAAGATAATGATGGCTTTCTTGTAGTATTCAAGTGCATTGGGGTACACCTCCATCGTCTGAAGGATCACGCCGATATTATTGTACAGTTCTGCGGTAGGAATGGTGTAGTGATTCTTTACTGCGATGAACAACCCCTTATAATAAAAGTCGAGCGCTTTTGACAATTGTCCGTGACTGAAGTATACGGCACCGATATTCTTATAACAATCAGTTAGTGCCAGTTCATTGCCGGATTTTTTGATGATCGGGAAAGCTGCGTTAAGATAGTTTAGTGCCTTGTCATAATTAGCCAGCAGGTTATACATCCGCCCGTACTGTACGTAGCAAGCCGCCAGGCCATACTGGTTGTTTATTTTTTTATAGATCGCGATAGCTTCATCAAAGTTTTTAATGGCAT
>DATHLW010000217.1:0-5390 GCA_035487675.1 Mucilaginibacter sp.
CCCTTTTGGGCAGTTACTCACAAAATGTCGCCTACATGTTTCTTACTGCTTCATCAGCGACCGTATTTGGATTGTTTTTGTCCGCTTACTTTACCACGACAGAAAAGGTGTTAACGGTTGTGCCGATAGCCCTGATGCCACAGATCATGCTGGCCGGCGTAGTGGAGCACTTAAGCAGCTTTAAAGTAGATGCTCTAAGCTATCTGACACTTGGACGCTGGGGGACGGAGGGCTTTCTGCGGATACAAAACAATAAAATCACCACCCCGATAACTACTCCCCCGTTTAAGGGTCCTGCGCTGGATTCGCTATATTACAACGGCACGCTCACCTCCTCACACGGTGGAGCGGTTGTGGAGGCATTTAACAGTATGGGCGCAAATATTATGGCGATGATAGTGCTTGGTGTAGGCATGTATGCGCTCACCTATTATTCATTAAAGAAAAAAGATACAATATGATACGCTCTGAATATAAAATGGCATGGCCTGGTGCGGGGAGATTGGCTTTCATGGTATCGCTGCTGATTTTAAGTATGCTGTTATGTTCGTGCCTTAAAAAACCGGTATTTATTAAGGTCGATTTTGTGAGGATTGGTGCTGTTAAGGATTCTATCCTCGAAGCAAATATTGACTTCAAAGTATATAACCCAAATGGAATGGGGGCTACAATCAATTCATCAAAAATTAATACGTATTACAAAGGTAAACTGGTTGGGGTAAGCACACTGAATAAGGAGATCCATTTACCATCAAAAGATACGGTGGTTATCCCCATGGTGTCCAAAATAAACCTGTGGACCCTGGCTAAAGTATTTCCGGAATTGCTTCAAAACGAGACAGCTACTTTTACCATTACTGGCAATAATAAGGTCAAATCACTAGGTGTTTCATGGGATGTCCCTATAAAGGATAACATCACTATCAATGTGAAAGAGATACTGATAGAGCAGATGGATAATGCTTTTAAAAGCGATTCGAATTTCAGGATCAAAGGATTAAAACTCACAAAAATGCCGGGACTCAATAAAAGCATGTTCCAGATGTCTGTTGAATTGAAGAATGGATTTTCATTTAGTTACCAGTTGAACGAGCTCAATTTAAATATCTATAGAAAAAATGAGAGCCTAAGCATAGCTAATTGGAAACTAACGGATACGGTGAAGCTTAGAGCAGGAGCAAAATCAACCATTCCGCTGAAGGTTGAGGTAGAGAACCTGAGACTATTAAGCCAGGCAAGAATAACTGACATTCTTAACCCCAGGCCGGTGTTCGTTTTGAAAGGAGACGCGGAAGTTTATATGCAGGGGCGTACGTTTCATATACCCATTGAGGAGACAAGGCAAGTATCATTAAATCCATTATCTGGTATACACTTTTAAACATGACCGAATCGCAAATTATTGATGAATTAAAAAAAGGGAACGAAAATTATTTAAAGTATTTATACAGTTTTTTGCCGGATGTAAGGCGCTTTACCCGGCAGAATAACGGTGACGAGGAGGACGCAAAGGACCTGCTGCAGGATGCTATTATCACTTTTTATGATAACCTGCGCTCTGGCAAATATTTGCAAAGCAATTTGAAAGGGTATCTGCTTACCATATGCCGGAACAAATGGCTTGATAAGCTGGATAAATTAAAAAGACAGGCAAATAAGATCAAAGATATAATTAGCGGGCAGGAAGAAGCAGAGGAAGACAGGCAGTTTGAATTCAGGATACATAGGACAAGCCTGAGCGAATATTTGCAGGAAGGCTTGAATAAGCTGGGCGAACCCTGCAAAACATTGATCGAAGCAACAGTGTACCTGAAATTACGGATGGAGCAGGTAGCACAGGATTACGGCTATGCTGATGCACATTCGGCACGGCAGCAAAAGTTAAGGTGCCTGAAGCGTCTTAAAGGGTTTATTTCATATGAACAGATTATCAATTTGATATAGCAATGGAAGAGGATTTGAAAGATATTGACCTGATTGACCGCTATCTCAACAACGAGCTTGATGAACAGCAGCAACGGGTGTTTAAAGACCGCTATCTCAATGATCCTGAGTTTAAAAAGGAAGTTGAGGTATACCAGAAAATATATGAAGGCGTAGAAAAGGCAACCCGCGATTCGCTTAAACAACGCCTGGAAGGTTATTACAATGAATACGTTGATGAAGACCTGTCTATTGAAGAGGATACCAAAGTTGTATCGATAAATAAATGGCGTCGCACGACCTGGGTTATAACTGGTATTGCTGCTTCGCTGTTGCTGGTAGCTGCTGGGGTTTGGTACTATACATTAAAAAATGCCGGTACAAATCAGCAGATAGCTTCTACACGCCCCGCAAATAAAATAGATTCTCCAAATGTAAAACACGATCAGTACGCAGGTACCAAAGGGAATCCGTCAAAAGACCATACTACCAAAACTGGTGAGAACAAACTGCCATTGCCAACCGGCAAAGGTGACCAATATGGCTTAGAAGGCGGGCAAAAGGTGAGTATCATACAAGTGCTGCAGGCGAATTATCCGCAGCCTTTATTCTATACTTTTAAGGATAGCTTACTTTCTGTTTATGGTGATCCGCAGTTGGGGTTGATCAGGCTGCATATATTTAAAACAGGTAATCAATACTATCTCTGGTATGATGGAGATGTTTATAAGCTTGATCCGGCCAATTCAAGAACGACACTGAAAAAAACTGGAAACTCAGAAGATTTTGGCACGAAATCGCCCGAAAGGATAAAGGTGCAAGTAGAACCGCTGCAGGAGTCAGCTACTGCGTCTGCTAAGTTCTCGGTACGTGCAATTCAGGTCAATGATAACAGCTACTTTTTTATGAAAGAAAAAGGTAAGCAGGTTTTGGAGCTGCGTGGAAATTTTATGCCCAAAAAGTGTTTTGTCATCAGATTAAAAAAGGATAACAAGCAAGATTTGTACCTGGTAAATAAATCGTCGGTGTATTTATTGGATGAAAAAAACACGAACCCGGCAAGGCTTAAAGAGCTATCCGGACTTATAAGCCAGGAGGCGCGACTATTTATAAAAAGAGATGCCGTGAGTTTGCCTGTATATATCCGTAAATAATTGTTTGGCTGACTTAGGGGACGGAAATAAAAATTATAAAAAGTATAACGAACGAGTGACATTTTTTCTTTCATCCGATATAATATAAAAAGGACAAAAGAAATGGAAACTCAAACCGAGACAACCGCTATGAAACTTAACCAATATGAATGGAATCCTGCACTTGACATTTTAGGCAAAGGTGCTTTTGCCGAAGTGTTCAGGGCAAAGGATCATAAAGGAAATAATGTCGCGCTGAAGATTTATAAAGAAGCCATTATCACAGGCTCAACGGGCGGATCTTCAAGTGGAAAATATACGTTGGAAAGAGAGTACGAAAAAGGGAAGCTCTTATCACATACCAATGTGATCAGGTATCTTGATTTTGATTATATAAAATACCTGGACGCTATGCAGCGGGAAGCAAAGTATCCGGTTCTAATCATGGAATATGCAGATGAAGGAAGTTTATCCGGCTGGCTGAAAAGTACTACAACGCCGACAGTCGAAGAGTCGTTAAAGATCATCCGCGGAATATTAAATGGTTTGACTTATCTGCATGAGCAGGGCATCATTCACCGCGATCTGAAACCGGCAAATATTTTGTTTAGAAAAGACAGACTTGGAAATAAAGTAGTTAAGATATCAGATTTTGGCATCAGCCGCGATTTGCTCGAGGACAATACAGGAAGGCCATCAGCTACTGCCGGCGTAGGCACGGTTGACTACATGGCCCCGGAACAATTGCTAAAAAAGACATATGGATTGAATGGTGAGATAAGTAGTCGCACTGACTTGTGGGCAGTAGGGGTGATACTTTATAAGATGCTTAGTGGGAAAATGCCATTTGGTGATGCAGACCAGAGTTACGAAAACACTCATGATGAGATCATTAATAAAGAGTCTGATTACAGTAAAATTCCGGCAAAATATCAGCCGGTGATCAAAGCATGCCTGCAGAAATATGCATCTGCAAGACCTGCTGATGCTCATGCTGTAATAGATCTGCTTGATGCAGCACAAAAAAAGCAACCTGAACATGATACAACGTTGGATGATAAAGAACGTACCCAAATTAAACCAGACCCTTTTAAAGATAAAAGAAAGGTTGTCCCTGTTCCTCCTAAACCCTCTTCTGTTGGAAAATATATAGTGATTGCCGCAGCCGTGATCTTGGTTATTGTGCTTGTAGTCAAATTTGGTATGGGGCCCAGATCAGTTACAGATAAAGTTTTTAAGGATAGCGATTCGCTTGAGTACACCTACACCGGTGTAGTTAATAAAGACGGCAGACCTGACGGGATCGGTAAAGCTATTTATAATAAAACCAAACTTAGTGTTTCAGGGGCATTTAAGAATGGGGATGCTACCGGTGTAGATACTTTAATTTACAATACCAATGATAAATATATCGGGGACGTTTTCAATGGAAGGAGAAACGGTCAGGGTACTTATTATTCCGCATCAAATGAGATATATAAAGGTGGGTGGATAAGCGACAAGCGAAATGGCGAAGGGTTTGACACTTTAGCTAACGGAGATAAGTATCATGGTAATTTCAGCGACGGAAAACGCGACGGGCAGGGCACTTTTGTGAGCCATACAGGCGAAACATATCAAGGCAATTGGAAGAATGACTTAAAAAGTGGTAAAGGGACTTGGATCACCGATAATGGCGATAAATATGCAGGCGACTTTAATATCGGTCTGCCGAATGGCCGGGATACCGTAACTTTCAGTAATGGGGATATTTATATCGGAGATGTTGTTTTTAAAAATATAACTGGAGAGGGTACTAAGTATTTTAAAAGGAATGACAAATTCAAAGGAGATATGTATACAGGCGGGTTCATAGGCGGCAATTTCTATGGACATGGTGTTTATACATGGCATAATGGGGCCTCATATGATGGACAATGGAAAAATAATCTGAGAGATGGTGCGGGAGGAACATATACCGACGAAAGTGGAATCAAATACGACCAAAACTGGCAGAACGGGAAGCAAGTCACTAATTAATAGTATAGGCTTTATCTGCAACTATATAAATTATTAATACAACCAACACACAATAGTCATGAAACTCAACCAATATGAATGGGACCCGGAAAGTGATGTTTTAGGTAACGGGGCATTTGCGGAAGTATTCAAAGCAAAAGATAATAATGGTCATTACGCGGCATTGAAAATTTACCGTGAAGCTATTATCAAAGGCTCTACAGGAGGAGGCTTCCAGAGTAAGTATACATTGGAAGAAGAATATAAAAAAGGCGAACTGCTGGCCCATACCAATGTGATCAGGTATCTGAATCTTGATTATATAGTACACATAGA
>DATHLW010000218.1:0-3703 GCA_035487675.1 Mucilaginibacter sp.
TTTTATTTAAACTTGCAAACTGAAAATAAAAGAATCAAAAAGGCCCGGGGAAATAAATCCCAGACCTGATTTCTTTATAAAAAGTAATTTATAAACTGAAGTTAAAAACTGCACGAGCAGCTATCTGACTATAGTTGTATCCGGTTTCAAGACGGCTCTCATACCTTAAGCTTACATCTACCGATGCCCTGCTGGCACCAAAAGGAATACTCATACCTGCCATCGGCGCATAAATTAACGCAGTTTTTTTGTTTGTAAAGTCTGCAGAATTTGAATTAATGTTGAATGATGCACCAAGATCGCCTTCAACATAAAATTTACTGGATACATAAAACCTGGCGCCTGCCTCTAATGGGATAAAGGAAGCAACAGATCCGTTGGAATATGAGCCTGAGCCATCATAAGAATTATAATAATAACCTGTTGAATAGCCGCCTTTTGTAACATAACCCATAAAACCTGTGGTTGCTGTAATACTGAATTGGGTAGCCACGGGGAATTCCGCTTTAACGGTAACTCCACCTGTTACTTCATAAGTACTACTGGCTGGGCCTACAGGAATGCCCACATCAAAACCACCACCTATTTTGGGTGCAGCGTTATCTTGTGCAAAGGAATTTGATGCGGCAATAAATAAAATGATTAGTGATAGTAGTGTTCTTTTCATATCTGGATAAGATTTAGTGTTTTGCGAAAATATGAAAATATTTGTCCCTTGCAAAAGACAAGCGTCAGAAGAAAATTTATATGCTTATAAACCGAAACGATAAGCAATATGGATAGCAGTTTGCCTTACCTGGTTGGCCCAGTCTTCGTACCGGAAGCTGATATCTACCCCATTTTTTTCGCCTGCCGGTACAACAAAGCCCGGCCCGATTGAAAAAGCAAATACACTTTGCTTGCCATAATTGGTTTCAATAGCAGTACCTGCCTCACCTTCGGCATAAACGCCCCTGTCGAAGTAATATTTAACACCTGCTTTTAACGGAAGATATACGGCTGCCCCTGGCGTACGTGATGAATAGAATAGGTTGCTTTTATAAAACATGGTGGTTATGCCCCCTGTCAAACTGAGGCTTACGGGTGATACAACAGGTAATTCAAATTTAGCTGAGGCACCTGTGCCAATGTTATAAACGCTATTTGATGGTATGCCTAATTCAAAGCCGAGATTGAATGCTTTTGATGTGGTGGTTTGTGCTTGCAGTTTTAAGCAGGAAAAAATAAACAACAGGAGTATTAGTTTTTTCATTCGGGACAAGTAATTCGGGTAACGAAAGTACATATTTGATACGAAATAAGGGCGGATATGGTATTCCATAACAAAAATGTTATCCAACGAAAAGCCCTGCATGATGTATACAGGGCTTTGTTTTAAAAATAAATAATTTTTTACTGGAAGCTGTAAGCAAGTCGCAAAGCAATCTGGCTAATAGTACCATTTTTTGACCAGCCTTCATAGCGCACGCCAACTTCAAAACCACCGTCAAGTGCATACCCGACACCCGGTGCATAAAGAAATGCGGTGCCTCCGCCATCCTGGATGAAAGCTGCCCCGAATCCAACTTCTCCAAAAAAGCCGGTAGGTCCATTAAAATTATAACGGCCAGCTACTTTCACCGGGATACCCTTCACATTTGCATAGTTTCCTGATACACCTCCGATGGTAAGACTTTTACCAATAAAGACGTCGTAACCTGCTGAAAGGCTAACATAAAAGTTGGTGGCAACAGGGAGCGAATATTTCAGGTCGCCACCGATAGCAAAGGATGAGTAATTACTTGCGTCACCTACCGGTATTCCGGGATCAATGCCGATACTGAATTTACCTTCGTCTTTTGATTTTTTTGTTTGGGCAAAAGAAAGGGTAACTGTACTAACTATTAGCACAGCTAATAATAGAACTTTTCTCATAATTGATATTTAAGTAAGGTTAATAATACTCAAATATAAGAGATATTAACAATTATTTAATATTAGTTAGTTCTATGAAAATATTTTCGAGTGATTGACCATTATTCTTCTTGCGAAGTTCATCCAAGGAATCATTAGCAACAATTTTGCCTTTGTTGATGATGATCACCTGGCTGCACACGGCTTCAACCTCCTGCATAATGTGTGTAGAAAGAATGATAGTCTTTGTTTTCCCCAGATCGCGGATCAATTGGCGGATGCCGATCAACTGGTTGGGGTCGAGGCCAGAGGTAGGCTCGTCCAATATTAAAACTTGTGGATCATGTAAAATAGCTTGCGCCAAACCTACCCGCTGACGGTAACCCTTGGATAACTGTCCTATTTTTTTGTGCTTTTCAGGAGTTAGTCCGGTTTGCTCAATGATATCGTTGATCCGTTTTTCAGGCTGATCGATTTTGTGAATGTTAGCAATAAACTGCAAAGACTCCTTCACATACATATCCTGGTAAAGCGGGTTACTTTCGGGCAGGTAACCAATATTGCGTTTTACTTCCAGTGCCTGCGTTTCCACATCAAAACCGCACACGGATGCTTTTCCTGATGTTTGCGGAATGTAGCCTGTCAGTATTTTCATCGTGGTGGACTTACCTGCGCCATTGGGCCCCAGGAAACCCAGCACACCCGGTGCTGCATTAAATGAAATACCATCAACAGCCTTTTGCGAGCCGTAAATTTTGGTTAATGATTCAACGCTGATGCTCATGCTTCAAATGTAGATATTTAGTCGGAAAGTCAGCAAGTCGGGAAGTCCGAAAGATTTTTACTGTAATACTCCATCCAACCCTGATATCTCCGTCACGATCCTATCCTTGCTTTTAATGGTAAAAGAAATGACGATCACACTACCTGCATCGCGCTCCAAACGCCCGGCTTTAAACACATAGGTGTTACGATCTTCCGAAAGACCGTTCATATTATTGAATGCAGTACTAAAAGAGGGCATTACCGAGGTAACAGGCTTGCTGAATCTTAGCAATAGTCGCATATTCAACACAGGGTCGGTCCCTTTATTCCCTAAATAAAACTTAGTGATATAATTGTTTGCACTGTCTTTTTTCTGGATCGTTTTGATAAGGAATAAATTGTTTTTAACAGTTGCATCAACCAATACCCTTGCTATTACTGTCTTACCATCCCGTCCGTAGACATTAATTTCCTTTTTATCTGTTTTATCCTGGGACGAGGCGCAGAGGGTCAAAAAGCAAAGGATAGCCGCCACTAAATTTTTCATAATGGGTTAATTGGTAGTATAAAACTACTTTAATCGTTGAGTTTTTTAAAATATATTTTGCTTGACCGAATAGGCGTAAATCCGAAATTGGAAATCCGACATCCGAAATAAAAAAATATCTTTGCGCTATTATGAGTAACCAGACCGACGAACTTTTTAAAAACGTAATATCGCACGCTAAAGAATATGGCTTTGTTTTTCCTTCGAGCGAAATCTATGATGGCTTAAGTGCTGTTTACGATTATGGCCAAAATGGTGCCGAATTAAAAAACAACATCAAAATCTATTGGTGGAAAGCCATGGTGCAATTGAACGAGAATATTGTCGGTATCGATTCGGCCATATTTATGCACCCCAAAATATGGAAAGCCAGCGGTCACGTGGACGGGTTCAGCGACCCGATGATCGATAACAAGGATTCAAAAAAACGTTACCGTGCTGATCAGTTATTGGAAGATAAAATAGATCGTTACGATAAGGACGGCAAAACAGATAAGG
>DATHLW010000219.1:0-3263 GCA_035487675.1 Mucilaginibacter sp.
CCCATTCCAGTGTGCAGATATTAAACAGCATGGTACGACTGGCATTGGTCACATCGGTTGCATGAACGCGTCCGCGGGTAAATTTCCAAACCAGCCAGCTGTCCACCGTCCCGAAGGCCAGTTCCCCTGCCTCTGCTTTGGCCCTCGCGCCGGGAACATTATCCAGTATCCATCTTATTTTTGAGCCTGAAAAGTAAGCATCTATTATCAACCCTGTTTTTGAACGGATCAGGTCAGCATAGCCATCACTTTTCAACTGGTCGCAAAACCCAGCCGTGCGCCTGTCCTGCCAAACGATGGCGTTATAAATCGGTTCCCCGGTAGTTCGGTCCCAAACAATAGTAGTTTCGCGCTGATTAGTAATGCCGATGGCTTTAATGTTGGTGCCATTGATGCCC
The DNA here is from genome assembly GCA_035487675.1 of Mucilaginibacter sp. Classification (GTDB taxonomy): domain Bacteria; phylum Bacteroidota; class Bacteroidia; order Sphingobacteriales; family Sphingobacteriaceae; genus Mucilaginibacter. Next base: position 399 of record DATHLW010000219.1, read on the forward strand.
ATTTTTACCGTCGCTTCGGCAGCTACTCCGGCTTGTGTCGACCATATCTCATTTGGATCGTGTTCTACCCAACCGGGTTGTGGGAATATCTGTGTAAACTCTTTTTGAGCAACCGACCTGATCTGCCCCTGGTGATCGAATACTATAGCACGCGAACTGGTTGTGCCCTGGTCGAGGGCCAAAATATATTGTTCCATTTAAGGTTATAGAATAATTGGTTTATAAATCTACAGTATTAACAATAAGGCTGCAATAGATAATTAGCCGCAATCTTATTAAATAAGGCTATTTGCTCTTGTTGCCATGTTGTATCTTTTTTAAGCTCGACGGCCATTAATGCGGCGGCCAAAGGTGCAGCTTCTATTGCAGCCCTGGCATCGAGAAACAATAAGCGTATCCGTCGCGCCAGCACATCTTCTACAGTCCTTGCCATTTCATGTCGCACCACCCATATTACCTGCGCCTGTAAATACTCATATTTCGTGTGAAGCTTTTTGCCCCATTCCGGATTTTCATTGGCTAAGGCAATCACCCCGTCACGGTCGCTGCCATAAAAATAAAGATGGTCTGCCCAGTCAAGGTCATGCATGCTCCCGTGAATGGAAAGCTCTTTAGTTTTGCTGGCTTCCGACTTTAAACTACCGACTTGTATGGCCTTATCCACTGTATCTTCACCCATTTTACGATAGGTGGTCCATTTGCCTCCGGTGATCGTTATTAGTCCCGATGCTGATACAATGAGCTTATGGCTGCGGGATATTTCTTTTGTTTTCGATAAATCATTTTGCGGAGCCGCCAAAGGGCGCAGTCCTGCAAATACGCTTAATACATCTTTCCGAGTAGGGGCCTTTATGAGGTATTTGGCTGCGGTATTTAATATAAAGTCGATCTCCGAATCCAAAGCGACCGGTTCCAAACTGTGTTTATTAAGAGGGGTATCAGTTGTTCCTATTACCAATTTATCATGCCATGGGACTACAAATAGCACCCGCCCATCGTCGGTTTTTGGGATCATTAAGGCATCGTTCGATGGCATAAATGAGCGCTCTATCACCACATGTACACCCTGGCTCGGTCTTACCAATGGCTTATCTTCCGGCTTGTCCATTTGGAGCAGTTCGTCAACAAATACGCCTGTTGCGTTGATAACTGCTTTGGCTTTAAGCTGATATGCTTTCCCTGTTTCGAGATCGACTGCCTTAAGACCTGCTATTTTCTGCTGATCATTTTTTGCTAATCCGGTAACACGAAAATAATTTAGAGCGGTTGCCCCTTGTTCTAAACAGGTTTGAGCAAGATTAATAGCCAGCCGCGAATCATCAAATTGTCCATCGTGATAAACCACTCCTCCATGAAGGCCGTTTGGGTTGATGCCGGGCAAATCAGCAATGATTTCTTTTTTCGAAATGTGTTTTGTTTTACCAAAGCTGAGCTTGCCTGCTAATAAGTCGTAAATACCCAGCCCGATCGTATAAAATATCCCTTCCCACCAGCGATAATTTGGAATAACGAATGAAAGGTTTTTTACCAGGTGAGGGGCATTTTTCAGCAAGAGCCCGCGTTCGTATAATGCTTCGCGTACTAAACCAATATTCCCTTGTGCCAGGTAACGTACCCCTCCATGCACCAGCTTGGTGCTGCGGCTCGATGTCCCTTTGGCAAAGTCGGCCTGCTCCAGTAATAAAGTTTGATAGCCACGTGATGCCGCATCCAAAGCGGTACCCAATCCAGTTGCGCCTCCGCCAACCACAATAATGTCCCATACTTTTTCAGGGTCGGATATAGATTGTATAAGACGGGTTCGGTCAGTTAGGGTCATCGCAGCAATTTAGGCATAGGTACATTAATTCTGAAATACCAAATCAAAAACTGTGCATAAATAAATAGGCAATGAAATCATGCAAACAGTCTATAGAGGAATAAGACCGGATGGGTTCGCTACTTGCTGTCATCCGCTTCCTCTTTCAGCTCATCTTCTTTTTTGCCATGGCCAAGGTGAATCTTTGGATTTTCCTGTGTACCGGTAATTGTCATCGGGATGCCGAATATGCCAAATGGTGGCAATCCGAGCCGGAATTGAAGATTCAGGTTTCCGTTAAAATCCACTTGCCCCTCAAACCTCGGCCTGAAACCTGCAATACGCATTTTGGTCCTTTCGATGGTTATAATATTGTTGGCGATAGTGGTTTTGATGTCCACTTTTGATACGTCGGATGGTTTGGACAGACTATCGTGGCCGGTCTGCTTACCTACAGCGCCGAATAGTTTAAAGCCTTTTACCTTGATCTGTTTTAATGTCAATACGCCGCCACCTTTTAAAGATGGATATACCGGGCGCATGTTACTGTTCAGCTTGCCACTTAGTTTGTAATCCAGTGAGACGATACCCTCAGCACTTTTAGCCGATGAGGCCATATCATGGAACAGTTTAATTTGATTGTAAGCCTTTTTGATGTCAAAATCCTGCGCATTGATGTGATAATCGAAATAAGCCTTCTGCGGATTAACACTGCCATAGGTAGCATCCATCACTACCGGCGCACCGATCAGGTTGAAACCCGCCTGTTTTAATTGTATCTGCCCATTGCTGATGGTCATCTGCCCCTTCACATCGTTGATGTCCATGCCGTTGTATTTTACCTTTTTTACATCGGCTGTAAAATTGAGGTTCAGGTTAGTGGGCACGAGGATAACTCCTGATGATGCAGTTTTAGTTGTAGTGGCAGGAGCAGTAGCAGTTGTTGATGGCGGTCCATCAGCAAAAGCCATAAAATCATCAGCAACGATCAATCCGCTTTTCAGGTTGAAGTTACCCTGTAGGGCGAATTGGGTTTCATGGCATAATCGATCACATTGGATAATGCG
>DATHLW010000220.1:0-4706 GCA_035487675.1 Mucilaginibacter sp.
ATGTTGGCGGATCATACCAGGTAGCCAGAAACAATATTATTGTTAACGGTGGCTTTGTAGGCGCCCAGGTACAAGGTGGTTTCCATATCAAAATGGACCATAACACTATCTATGGCGCAGTTACCCCGTATTCAAACTGCGGTTTGTGCTATGGTAATTACTCGGGCAAAGCCAGCTGGGATGTAAACATCAGCTACAATAAAATAAAATACTATAAAACTAACGGCCAGGAGCAAGATGAATGGTGGGATCCGGGCACAGCTTCACAACCAACCGGATGGAGCACTAATATTTTGAAAGCAAATATATCTGCGGCTGTCCTTCCAACTACAATTATTACGATGCAGTAATTGCGTTAATGAATTGGTCCCCTGTGAGCAATTGCAGGGGACTTTTTTTATGTCAATTGGAGGATGCCCTGTAGGATGAGCTGGAAATTCTCCAGATGATGCAAACAACAAAGCATTCTCAATCGTTCTGCCTAAAAACCAATCATCATGTGGCCCGAAACAGATAACAAACTGTACAAGTCTTTCGTGTTTAAAGATTTCTCAGATGCTTTCTCATTTATGTGCAGGGTAGCTTTACTGGCCGAGAAACTCAACCATCATCCCACATGGACAAACACCTGGAACAAGGTAGAAATATGGCTCAGCACCCACGATGCTGGTGATGTGGTAACCGATAAAGACCGCGAACTGGCAAAAGAGATAGACAAGCTGTTATAAATCGGCAACAAGATTAATACAAACTACTGTGTTAGTAATTGCCGGAAAATTCCTATCTTCATAGGCTGCAAAAGCTTTATCATGAAGCCGTTACTCGTTTTACTTATAGCTTCGGCAATTATTTTGCTGATCTCGCACGCCATTTCTGGGGGGTGGGACTACGTTATTGCCGGTAACCTGGGCATGGCCGTGATGCTGTTTTTCACCTCAGTGGGGCACTTCATTTATTCGCAGGGTATGATGCTGATGGTACCCGGCTTTATTCCTGGCAAAAGAACGCTGATATACATTACAGGTGTGATGGAAGCATTATTTGCTATCGGGTTGTGTATACCATCCACCAGGCGCCTGTCTGCCGACCTGCTGGTCCTTTTCTTTTTACTTATACTACCCGCTAATATCAACGCCGCACAAAAAAGTGTGGACTATGAAACCGCCAGCTATGAGGGCAGGGGGATCAGCTACTTGTGGCTGCGCATCCCTATGCAACTATTCTTTATTGCATGGGCAGCTTATTTTGGTTTGATCGTCGCAGAAGTGTAGTAAGCGGGTAATCATAAGTTTTCATTCAACCCTTTAAGAAATTAAAAAAATGTAGTAAATACCGTGAAAAAACGGTGTCATTTCGGGTGTATTCACGGTGGTTTAGCTATTTAACACAGGGTAAATTTGTATTACCAACAAATCCCCTGAATTGTGAGCATAACTGTGCGAAAAGTGGTGACCTGCATCAGTGAAAAAGGTATTTCCTGCAAACCCCAAGAAAGAATAACATGCATTGGCGGCTATGATGACGGTTCCTTATGGATACTCAGTGTAAACCAGGCGATCGCCAATATTAAGTCAGGCGCCGAGGAATACTTTATATTATCCGCAAATAATAGAGAGCTGAACATTGTGGTGGCTGATTGTGAAGGCAAGCAGTACCTTAAAACCGAAACCGATCTGGATAGCCCCGATAATTTGTTAGGCTTACCCTCATTTTACGGGAGTGTAATAAGGCCCTATTTCACTAAGAACTAATGGATGATGAGGTAGATCATTGCCTTTCCACAATACTCCGACTTTTCAACAATTACATCAATCACCGCCCAATAAATTAACTTTACCCGGTTAACAAAAAGGATAAACTATTGGCAAAAGATTCGGGCAAAGAAACGCCATTGATGCAGCAGTACAACCAGATCAAGGGTAAATATCCCGGTGCATTGCTGCTGTTCCGTGTGGGGGATTTTTATGAGACGTTTGGCGAGGATGCCGTGAAGGCCTCTGGTATATTGGGTATAGTGCTTACCCGGCGTGCCAATGGCGCAGCAACGCATATCGAGTTAGCCGGTTTTCCGCATCATTCTTTAGAGACTTATCTGCCGAAACTGGTTAGGGCAGGGCAGCGGGTGGCCATTTGCGATCAGCTGGAAGACCCGAAAACAACCAAAACTATTGTTAAGCGTGGAGTTACCGAACTGGTTACACCCGGTGTTGCCATAAGTGATAATATCCTTCATCAAAAAAGCAATAACTACCTGGCTTCCTTATACTTTGATAAGAATACCATAGGTATTGCTTTAATTGATATCTCGACGGGTGAATTCCATACAGCGCAAGGTAACAGTGCTTATATTGATAAGTTATTGCAAAGTTTTAGTCCGAGCGAGGTGATATTCCCGAAAAGCCGTCACCATGAGTTTAAAGAACTCTACGGCGACCGTTTTTATACCTACATGCTGGACGAATGGCCCTACAGCGGCGATTACGCGCAGGAGACTTTGCTGAAGCATTTCGGGGTAAAATCATTAAAAGGTTTCGGGATAGATAAGCTGAATTTGGGTATTGTGGCAGCCGGTGTGGCCCTGCATTACCTGAACGAGACCGAGCACCGCAACCTGCAGCACATATCCGCTATCAACAGGATAGAGGAGGACCGCTACCTATGGCTCGACCGTTACAGCGTAAGAAATTTGGAACTGGTAGGCTCATCCAACGAGAATGCCCATACGCTGGTGGAAGTGCTGGATCAAACCTGTTCGCCTATGGGCGCAAGGTTGTTGAGAAGATGGATAGTGATGCCTTTGAAGGAGATCAAACCCATTAACGACCGTTTGGGTGTGGTGGAATACCTGATCAATCAGGAAGAATTAAGGGAGGATCTAAAGCAACATATCCGCCAGATAGGTGATTTGGAGCGGTTAATTTCCAAGATCGGGCTGCAAAAGGCTAATCCGCGCGAAGTAGTGCAATTGAAAAAAGCACTGAGAGCCATTGAAGCCATCAAAAAGCAATGCGAGGAAGCAGATAGCCAGCCTCTGAAAGCCATTGCCGAGCAGTTGAATCCCTGCTCACTGATGAGCGAAAAGATCGAAAAAGAATTGCAGCCGGAGCCTCCTGTTATGCTAGTAAAAGGTTCTGTAATCAGTGCCGGGATAAGCGACGAGTTGGACAGGCTGCGGAAGATTGCATTTGGCGGTAAGGGATATTTGTTAGAAATACAAAAACGCGAGGCAGAGCAGACCGGTATACCATCGCTTAAAGTGGCTTTTAACAATGTGTTTGGCTATTATTTAGAAGTTACCCACGCCCATCGTGATAAAGTACCTGCCGACTGGATACGCAAGCAAACACTGGTCAACGCTGAGCGGTACATCACCCCTGAATTGAAAGAATACGAAGAGCAGATATTAGGTGCAGAGGAAAAGATACTGGCACTGGAAACAGCCTTGTATAATGACCTGTTGTATTCATTGACCGAATATATCAAACCCATACAGCTAAACGCCCAGTTGATAGCCAAATTAGATGTGCTGCTCAATTTCGCGACTATCTCCATAAAAAACTACTACGTAAAGCCTGAGATAAACGAGAGCCGCATTATCGACATCAAAGGTGGCCGGCACCCGGTGATAGAAAAACATTTGCCGTTAGGCGAGGAATATATTACCAATGATGTTTATCTCGACAGTGAATCGCAGCAGATCATCATTATTACCGGGCCAAATATGGCAGGTAAATCGGCCTTGCTGAGGCAAACAGGATTGATCGTACTAATGGCGCAAATGGGTTGTTTTGTTCCTGCCAAAGCGGTTTCTATTGGTTTGGTGGATAAGATATTTACACGTGTAGGGGCATCGGATAACTTGTCGTCCGGCGAATCAACCTTTATGGTGGAAATGAATGAAACAGCCAGCATCCTGAATAATTTATCCGACAGAAGCCTGATACTTTTGGATGAGATAGGGCGCGGTACATCCACCTACGACGGTATTTCTATCGCCTGGGCTATTGCCGAATTTTTGCATAATCATCCAACAGCAAGGGCAAAAACATTATTTGCTACACATTATCACGAGTTGAATGAACTCAGTAATTCGCACCCGCGCGTTAAAAACTTTAATGTGACGGTGAAGGAAGTAGGTCACCAGGTAATATTCCTTAGAAAATTAGTGCCTGGTGGGAGTGAACACAGCTTTGGTATCCACGTAGCCAAGCTGGCCGGAATGCCTCAAAAGGTATTGGCCCGTGCCAACGAAATATTAAAAAAATTGGAAGCCGAGCGCACCGGCGGCGAGCATATCAAAGAAAGCATCCGCAAGGTGCAGAAACAGGCCGTGCAGATGCAAATGTTCAGTATTGACGACCCTGTGCTTGTAAAAATCCGCGATACCCTTAATAATCTTGATGTAAACACATTAACACCCGTTGAGGCTTTAATGAAGCTGGACGAGATACAGCGGGTGATAAAGGGGTGATTTGATTTCGGATTTTAGATTTACGAATTACGATTTGGATGGACAAATCTAAAATCGTAAATCTAAAATCAGAATGTGGATATGTTAAAAACCACCGCAATTAACTTTTAAGCAATCCCTGTACTTTTATAGCATGATCAAAAGGTACAACCTGTTATTTCTTATCGCAATTGTATTTGTTCTTTCGGCGTGTCACTCCAGACGTGCAGTAATGAAGGGAGAGCCTGGTGAGATT
>DATHLW010000221.1:0-4381 GCA_035487675.1 Mucilaginibacter sp.
TATGACAAATTGGGGCGACAATTAGAGGTCTGCTAAATGAAGATTGCCATGTTATCACCTGTTGCCTGGCGCACACCGCCGCGGCACTATGGACCATGGGAACAAATAGCATCAAACATAGCTGAAGGACTGATAAAAAAAGGGCTGGATGTTACTCTCTTTGCCACTGGTGATTCCATTACTGCAGGTAAGCTTGACGCGATTTGTAAAAAAGGCTATGAAGACGATCGAAACCAGGATGCTAAAGTATTGGAATGCCTGCACATTAGCAATTTAATGGAAAAGGCTTCTGATTTTGATATCATTCACAATAATTTCGATTTTTTGCCGCTTACCTATTCAAGGCTCGTGAAAACTCCCATAATAACAACCATACATGGTTTTTCATCACAAAAGATAATCCAGGTATACAAAAAATACAATTCAACCACCCATTATGTATCCATTAGCAATTCTGATCGAAGCCCCGAACTTGAATATTTAGCAACAGTTTATAATGGTATCAATGTGGATGATTTTGAATTTAACCCAACACCAGGTGATTATCTTTTATATTTCGGACGAATACACCACGACAAGGGCACAGCTGAAGCGATTGATATCGCTAAAAAAAGCGGCCGCAAATTGATCATAGCCGGTATTATACAGGATGAAAACTATTTTAGAGAAAAAGTAGAACCTCAGCTGGATGAGCAGATAGTTTATATTGGTCATGCTGATCCCCAAAAAAGGAAAACTCTGTTAGGGAAAGCTATAGCCTTGCTGCATCCCATCAATTTTGATGAACCCTTTGGACTGAGTGTAGCCGAAGCTATGCTTTGCGGCACACCGGTCATTGCTGTTAACAGAGGTGCTATGCCTGAACTTATCGTCCACAATAAGACAGGTTTTTTGGTAAATAACATTAATGAAGCTATCGAGGCGGTAAGTCAATTAGATCAACTTAATAGGCTGGAGTGTTACCAATGGGCGAACTCTAAATTCTCTGCTGAAAAAATGGTGTCTGATTACTTAAAACTGTACTATAAAATCCTTGCTTAATTTGTCCAATCGCCCTTTAGTTTATCTATCAGTTGTTTCATATCCACCTCAGCAAATGCAGTGGACGAGTCTGAAACACCGTAGGGAATGATGAGCTTATTATTATGTACAATTGCCCCGCATGAATATAAAACGTTGGGTACATATCCCTCACGTTCTTCGCTGTTGGGTATCAATAAAGGTTCATTCAATCTGCCGATCTCAACGCCAGGATCATCCAGTTTCAACAGGCTCGCACTCAAAATATACCGGCGCATTGGCCCGACACCGTGAGTGATCATTATCCAGCCATGTTCGGTTTCAATAGGAGAACCGTTGTTTCCAATCTGTATAAATTCCCATGAAAATTTAGGCTTTTGCAGCAAAATAGGGTTTTCCCAAATGTTTATATTATCCGAATACATAATGTAATTGTTGCAGCCGTCAATACGGGATATCATTACATATTTGCCATTTATTTTTCGGGGAAACAGCGCCAGATTCTTATTCTGCGCTCCAGCCCCGTATAACGGCATCATCTTAAAATTATAAAAATCGTTTGTCTGTAACAGTTTGGGCATGATCAGCGAACCATCGTAAGCAGTATACGTTGCATAATAAGATGATGTGCCGTCATCATTAATAAATTTCACAAAGCGGGCGTCCTCAATTCCTTTACTCTCATATTCGGATATTGGGAATATCACCCTATCGGATATATCCGTATCCAATGAGAATATGATCTCGTAAAATGCATCTGCCAGCCACAATATTTTATCATACTCCAGTTTCAGTATAGCATCTTCCTGCAATTTCTGCGAGTCCAGTATAACACGGCGCAGGTTTGAGTATTCAAAATGATGGTCAAGCTGCGATTCTATTTCTTTCAGCACCTGAACATTAATTTTGGTAGTCACTGCTTTTCCAAAAAAAAGTTTTTTATTATAAACCGTGTTCCGTACAATTTCTGCCTCATCAATGTAGCTACCAGATGGAATAACGGTAATATTATTAAACTTGTCAATAAGCGCCCGTCTGAAGGTAATGGACGAAATATGTCCCTCGCCTACCGCCCTGAAGCTGATGATCACACGTCTTTCTCCATCTTCCAGCTCGTTTTGATCAGGATCATCAACAATCGATGGATTAAAAAATGCTGCTGATTCAATCGAATACTCATGTGTAAAATAGGAGCCTATTAGCAGCTTTCGATAAATATTAATAGTATCATAGTCTATGTTCAGTTCTGCAAACAAAGGTTTTAGCTTACTGCAGTGACGATTTAAAACCTTTGTGATATTGCGATGACGCTTGGAATATTCCTGCAATATTGGTGAAACAATACCAAAAGTAACCTCGTCGCTTATGTCCATTACCCGCAGTATTACCTCTTTCGCTCTGTCCTTCCCATTAAAAAAGAATCTGGTTATTACACGTTTCGGATCGGGGTTAACTCTTACAGGTTTTCGTTCAATAGAAAGTCGCATACAGGTAGATGGGTTTATCGATTAACAGAATAACAATCTTATTGATTGCTATAATTTTATAAAGTTTTTAAGGCCTTTTACTAGTACGATCTGAATGAATTAAAGTTTGGAATAAAAAATGTAAATAATGGGGTCAGATCATGCTGTTACGTTTAACTAGGTAAGACTTAAGGATATGGTTGTAACCATCATGAATATTAGCATCTATCAGGTCGATATGATATTGGGCACACTTTAGCTCCAATTGATGACGGTAATTATCCAGGTTAGCCCGGTAAGAGTCACGTATCTTATTCGGATGTACTTTTATCTCCTCACCGCTTTCAATATCCACAAAATGATGCGGGCGGTTATCAAAATCGAAATCAAGTTCCTTATGGCGGTCGTTCACATTAAATATAACTACCTCATGCTTGTTATATTTTAAATGTTGTATGGCAGCAAACAAAGCCTGCAGTTTTTCCTCGTTATAACTATTCTCCAGCATATCACTAAAAATAATGATCATCGAACGCTGGTGAACCTCCTCTGCAACATGATGCAATACGTTGGTAATATTAGTTGTTGCGTTTACTTTAGGTTGATTGTAGGCTTTCTCTAATTCGGCAAATAAATAAAAAAGGTGTTTTGAGGTAGACCGGGCTGCACTGATCCAGTCTATCTTATCCGAGAAGAGGCATAGCCCAAAAGCGTCCCTTTGCCTTTTGAATAAATAAGCCAACGATGCTACCGCATAAATGGAGAACTGCAGCTTATTCATTCCCCTTTCAGGGTAATTCATAGATGATGAAGTATCCAGCAGCAGGTAGCAACGGAGGTTGGTTTCTTCCTCAAACTGCTTTACAAACAGCTTGTCGGTACGTGCCAACAATTTCCAATCGATGTTTTTTACCGATTCGCCATTGTTATACAAGCGGTGCTCGGCAAATTCGACAGAAAAACCATGAAAGGGGCTTTGGTGCAAGCCAGTTATAAAACCCTCTACCACCTGCCGGGCCAATAGTTCAAGGTTGGCAAGATGGCGTATCTCCTGTTCGTCGCTTAGTTTGGGCATACTGCTAATGTAGGCAACAGATTGATGTATTCAAATAAAACTGGTTAACTGGAGATTTATTATCTAAAATAAAGTGACTGTATAAAAAAAGGCCCATCTCAATCTTGAGATGGGCCTTTCTATACTGGATGGTATATATTATAATGCTATTTGTTTATCTAACTTACCGGCAAGTACTGATTTTGGAACTGCACCGATCTGTTTGTCAACAATTTCGCCTTTATTGAAGTATAATAAAGCGGGAATATTGCGGATACCGAATTTCATTGAAATACCGGGGTTGTTGTCAACGTTTACTTTGCCTACAACAGCTTTGCCAATATATTCTTTTGATATCTCTTCAACTACAGGGCCAACCATGCGACAGGGACCGCACCATTCTGCCCAAAAGTCAACTAAAACCGGTTTGTCTGATTTGAGAACTAGTTCTTCAAAGTTTGCATCAGTTATTTCTAAAGCCATGATTTTTTAATTTAAATTATCTTACAAATATATACTATTCAAATAGCTTGCCACAAGTACCCACATGACAATGTGACAATCTAATTATTTTTACGTGACACATTAACCTGTTGGTGACACTAAATGTATGTTTTATACCAAGCATCCTAAAATTATTTTATTAACAAGAAGATTGGAATGGTCCATTTATCCACATTTAAGTTTTATTACAGAATTATTTTCGGTTTTTTGGACGGCTTTCTGCTTGTATGGAAAACTGAAATGATCCAAATAAGTTTCTTAACAGGATAGAATTTGTAAACAATCAAATAAGGGAATGTTTCTGTTTTGCTTTCCCTGCACTTATATTTCTTTTCAG
>DATHLW010000222.1:0-3080 GCA_035487675.1 Mucilaginibacter sp.
AGGAAGCATACCAGTTTGATCCCACTCACGTCATTTTTGCTGAGCAATACGCTAAACCACTGTGCTCAAAAGTAGTGGTTGCAGATAGCATCAATATTTGACACAGAGCTTACCGGATTAAAAACTAATTGTAAAAACACGTTTCATGTTTTGTTGTTGCATCTACATGAAAGTGTTGCTCGCAGGTGTTAACAGTTACATCGGCACACACCTGATCCCTATGCTGCTGGATAAGGGCCACCATGTGATTTGCCTTGTACGAGATAAAACCCATTTCATCAACCACCATTCTTATGCCTATGCCGTAACAGTATTGGGAGGCGATCTGTTGCGCCGTCAAAGCATTGATCCATTGCCCGGTGATATTGATGCTGCCTGTTACCTCATTAATACCTTTACACAAACTTCGGAATTTGCAGCGCTTGCCGCACTGTCGGCACAAAATTTCATGGAAGTGATCGGGCAAACCGATTGTAGACACGTGATTACTTTGGGCGATATTAACGATAAAGCCAGCCATAAAGCACACTTAAATGTAGAAGATATTTTGTGCAGCGGTAAACCGGCGCTTACCGTCTTAAATACAGCAATGATCATCGGTCAGGGCAGTGCGGCGCTGGAGATGTTTAATATTTTGATCTCGAAAACTCCGATTGTAGTACCCCGGACCTGGATAAAAACACGCCTGCAGCCCATAGCTGCTATTAATGTTTTGCAATACATTGAAGCCTGCCTGCTAAACGAAAAAGCCTTTAACAGGAAATTTGATATTGGCGGCCCTGATATACTGACATTCAAACAAATGATGCTGATCTATATTGCCACCCATAAAACTGTTAAACCTGGTATAGTTATTTTACCCTTTTTAACCACTCATTTGTCGTCAAACCTGCTCAACACCCTAACACCGGTGAGCTATGCTGAGGCGCAAAGCCTGATAGAAAACCTTAAGCACGATTCTATATGCCGGGAAAATTCGATCAGAGATATTATTGCTGAGCCACGCCTTACTTTTAAGCAATCGGCTAAGCTCGCTTATGAAACAGACGGTACCAGGAATGAGCAAAATATGCCTCTGCTGAAATCAAACTGAACAACAATTAAGTATTTTCGAAGAGTAATCATCTATGGGCAAAAGTTTATCAAACAACAAACATATTCTTATCACCGGCGGTACTGGGGGCATTGGCAAGTTGATCACCGGGGAACTATTGAGTCGCGGATACGAGGTGCGTCATCTCAGCCGCAACCCGGGTGATAATCCAAAAATAAAGACCTATTTGTGGGACATAATCAAAGGTGAGATTGATGAAAATTGTCTTGAGGGTGTAGATACAATACTGCATTTGGCAGGTGCAAGCATAGCAGAGGGGCGGTGGACCGACAAGCGCCAGAAAGAAATAATTGATAGCCGTACCAAATCTATCGGCTTGATCTATCAGCTCATAAAGAATAAGCCAAACCAGGTAAATACCATTATATCCGCGTCGGCAATAGGCTATTATAGCGACCGCGGCGATGAAATTTTAACCGAAGGCAGTCTGCCGAACAATGATTTTATGGCACAATGCTGTATTGCATGGGAAAACGCAGTAGATGAAGGCAAGGCATTAGGCCTGCGGATCCTAAAATTCAGAACCGGTGTAGTATTAGACAAAAACGAAGGCGCATTGCCCCAAATGGCTAAGCCGATTAGGCTTGGGTTCGGCGCGCCATTGGGTAGTGGTAAACAATGGATACCCTGGATACATTGGCAGGATGTGGTAGATATTTACCTTTTTGGTATAGAAAATATCAACCTATCGGGTGTTTACAATATGGTAGCGCCTAACCCGGTCACGAATAAACAATTTACAAAAGCTTTGGCTAAACAATTATATCGGCCTGTGTGGCCGGTAAAAGTTCCGTCATTTGTTTTTAAGCTTTTATTAGGTGAGATGAGTACAATTGTATTAAGCAGTACCCGGGTATTGGCTCAGAAAATTGAAAAAGATGGCTTTGTTTTTAAATATCCTGAACTAACAGCGGCATTAAAAGATATCTATGGATAAAACACCTGTCAACATTTTCTGGTTCCGCCGCGATTTAAGACTGCATGACAATGCCGGATTATATTATGCCTTGAAAGATAAAAACCCGGTTCTATGCCTGTTCATTTTTGACCGCGCAATACTTGACAAGCTCGAAGATAAGGACGATGCCCGTGTTACCTTTATTTATCAAACAATTGAAAAACTGGATAGTGACCTAAAAAAACATGACAGCAGTTTACTGGTAAAATATGATGATGCCAATGAAGCCTGGGACTCTATCATAACAGAATACACCATTGAAACTGTTTACACCAATCATGATTATGAGCCGTATGCCAGGAAGCGCGATGAGGCGATTGAGGCAAAATTAAAGACCCACCATATCGGGTTTAGAACATTTAAGGACCAGCTAATTTTTGAAAAAAGCGAGGTCGTAAAAGATGACGGTCTACCTTACACTGTTTATACTCCTTATAAAAATAAATGGTATCAAAATTTAAGTACTTTCTACCTCCAATCATATCCAACTGAAAAGTATCTTGAAAATTTTTATGAACATCCGGGATTTGCCATACCGTCCTTAAAATCTATGGGATTTGAAAAGAGCGACATGGAATTTCCCAACCAGGATTATGAGGGGGTGATAAAAGACTATGCAGCAACAAGGGACTTTCCGGCTATTCATAAAGGCACTTCTCATATCGGCTTACATTTGCGATTTGGAACGGTAAGTATTCGCGACCTGGCGCACAAGGCCAATTCTCATCAGGACAAAACCTGGCTGAATGAATTGATATGGCGCGAATTCTATATGATGATATTGTATCATTTTCCACATACCTCAGAACGTGCCTTCAGACCTGAATATGACCGTATAAAATGGATTAATGATGAGAAGCATTTTAAAGCCTGGTGCAATCGCGAAACTGGTTTCCCGCTTGTGGATGCAGGTATGCGAGAATTGAATGCAACAGGTTATATGCACAACCGCCTGCGGATGGTGGTGGCCAGTTTTTTAAGTAAAGACTTATTGATAGACTGGCGCTG
>DATHLW010000223.1:0-9329 GCA_035487675.1 Mucilaginibacter sp.
CGAAAGCACGCTGGGCATGGCTAAATTATTTAAGCAGTTGGCGCAACAGGATTCCGGCTTTTATTATGCTAAAAAATCTATAGCAGCAGGTGTACGAGGAGGATTTACAGAAAGAATATTGAATGCCAGCCAGTTTTTGACCACTTACTTTAAACAACAGGGGCGATTGGACAGCGCATTCCATTACCAGGAGCTTTCCATTACCGCCAAGGACAGCCTCTTTGGCCAGGAAAAAACTAAAGAAGTGCAAAGCCTTACCTTTGCCGAGCACCAGCGCCAGCAGGAAATAGCCGAACAAAAACTGGCCGATGAGGAAGCCAATAGAAAGAATCTGCAGTTAGCGGGTATCGCTATTTTTATACCTACTTTCTTTTTGTTTGTATTGTTCCTGAGTCGCCGTAAGGCCAAGCCGCGCACCGTGGAGTTTTTGGGTATTCTGGCGCTACTGCTGGTGTTTGAGTTTGTGACCCTATTGGTACATCCCTACATTGAGCGATGGACACATGAAACCCCGGTTTTAACCTTGCTCATACTAGTCGCAATCGCAGCTATACTGGTGCCACTGCATCATCGTACCGAGCATTGGGTGAAATCGAAATTGGTGCATAGGGCGCATCCGGGATCGGACTGATTAAATTTGTGCAAATAATCTCAAATCTTCCATCAAGCGGTTCGACTTTAGTCCTGTTGGGGCTACCGAAAGGGGTTGACGAAAGTCAGCCCCTTTTTCTTTTTTATACCCGGTAACTCGTCGGGCTCATATACGCCCACTGGCAGACGCAGGTTCTCCCCAATATGGTGGGGACAGTACCGAAAAAGCTCCGGGTTTTCACTTGAGGCTTTTCTATTTTATTACCTGGTAGTTCGTACAATAGTTTAAACGATTTGCTCTGATATTCAGCCATTTCTTTACATCCAGTCGACAAATTTTGGAGCGTTTGTGCGTATCTTTGTGCGTTGAAGATTTGTAGCGACTCCTTTCATTTGACCGCATCAGCTTTTAGCTGTTTCCGCTTTTTTAAGCAAAAATCACCACGCGCATTTAAGGCACACAATCTTTAGCATTCACTAAGAAAGGTATTTTGATAGATGAGACAACTTAAAATAAGTCAGTCGATCACGAACCGTGAGTCTGCGTCATTGCAACAGTATTTATCGGATATTGCAAAGATCCCGATGGTGACGCCGCAAGAGGAAGTGATCTTAACACAAAAAATAAAACAAGGAGACCAGGCGGCTTTGGAACGCCTGACAAGTGCGAACTTACGGTTTGTAGTTTCAGTTGCGAAACAATATGAAAGTTCCGGACTTACCCTTGGCGACCTGATCAATGAGGGCAATCTTGGATTGATCAAGGCAGCAAAACGATTTGATGAAACCAAAGGCTTCAAATTTATTTCATATGCTGTTTGGTGGATCAGGCAATCAATTCTTCAGGCTATTAACGACCATGCAAGGATAGTACGTCTTCCGGCAAATAAAGTTGGGGACCTGAGCAAAATAAGCAAAGCCTCGTCAGAACTGGAACAGCACCTTGAAAGGGCGGCAACAGTAGAAGAAATTGCCGAAATTTTAGAAGTAACAGTAGAAAAGGTAGCAGGAACGCTGGCAAGTGCAAGCAGGCATATATCTGTTGATGCGCCATTTTCCAGCGATGAGGAAAACACGCTGTTAGACGTGCTGCAAAATCCCGGATCGGGTACCGACAAAGAAGTGATGGACGATTCGCTGAGAACCGAAATCTCGCGCAGCCTTACTATGCTTGAAAAAAGGGACAGGGAAATTGTCGAACTATTTTTTGGTTTAGGAGGTTCGCAGCCATTAAGTCTTGAAGAGATAGGCGAAAAATACAACCTGACCAGGGAAAGAGTTAGACAGATAAAGGATAAGGCTTTGGCAAGGCTGAGACACAGTGATAGAACTTATAGGGAATTGAAGAGTTATTTGTAATGGGATGATTGCCAAGCCTTCCGCTCAAAAAGAAAGCTCTTAGATTTATGCTAGGGGCTTTTTGGTTTTTAAGATGTGATGGCGAAGAATAATATGTTGTAATTCATCTTCAAGCGACAGATTTATTCATCAAAGAAACTGTAATACTAATTGCTCCCATTCTTCTTCTAAGGATATGTTCGGGCGGATCTGCTGTGCTTTGCTATACCAATAATCAGCGTTCCAAATATCACCTTCTTTACGGTGCAGGTAGGCATGTACCCATGCCGACTCTTTATCATTCAAATGATCAACCTGGGCATGCGCCTGATGCCAATCGCCTTTGCCATCATACCAAAGGCTTTTTAACTGCACAGATAGCCCTTTAATGGGCTGACCTGAATTCAATGATTCTTTAAAATCGGTTAAAGTTTTCACTGGGGATTATTTTTTTGACACTAAGACTTCTGCCTAAAAATACAGAAAAGCTGTCTTATCAAGCTCGTTATGTTATTTTATTTGTCGCGATCCACCCGTCAAAATGTCATTTTTACACAGCATAAAATTCTGAAATGCATTCGATATTTGTATTGTCAATCAAATCAAAACAATTTAAATAACATTTTATGAAAAGAGTATTTAAAGGATATGATGTCCTCAAGCCGGTATTAATGATTGCTATGCTTTTTTTTACAGCAGTTCAATCTTATGGGCAACAGCTTAAACCTGCAGCCAGCGGCTACGCGCCTGTTAATGGCATTAAAGTTTATTACGAAGTATATGGCGAGGGTAAGCCTCTTGTATTGCTGCACGGTGCTTTTATGACCATTGAGATGAACTGGGGGCAATTAATACCTGAATTGTCGAAAACAAGAAAAGTAATTGCCATTGAAATGCGGGGGCATGGGCACACACCGTTTTCGGACGGAAAATTGGACCTGGCTACCATGGCAAGTGATGTGGAAGGAGTAATGAATTATTTAAAAGTGGACAGTGCTGATGTTGCAGGGTATAGCATGGGTGGCTCCATAGCTTACCAGTTGGCAGTAAAAAGCCCTAAACGGGTAAGAAAATTAGTGATCATTTCTTCTACATATAAAAGTAGCGGCTGGCTGCCCGCAGTAACTAATGGGTTTAAAGGTTTTAAGCCTGAATTTTTAACAAATACTCCTCTGCAAACGGCATATGACGCGGTAGCACCCGACAAAACAAAATGGACAAAGTTTATAGAACAGATGATTGTTTTTGTCCAGACGCCATTCGACATGGGTGACGCTAATATTGCGAAAATTACTTCGCCGGTATTAATCATATCCGGCGATAATGATGGCCTGGATAAAATTGAATTGATGAAAACGTACCAATTACTGGGAGGCGGCGTAGCTGCTGATTTGGCACCGATGCCAAAATCGCATTTGGCCGTTGTTCCTGCGCAATCACATGTCAGCCTGATGATGCAGACGAACACAATATTAGGTTACTTGAATGACTTTTTAAAGTAAACATTATCGTATTTGGTATTAATATTCGCTAAACGCTTCAAATCCTCAAAAAAGCGGTTCGAGATTTGTCCTGTTGCATCCACAAGTTAAGTTAGAAGTCTTTAGGCGAAAGTCTAAAGACTTTTTGTTTTAAGTCAGTTAAGCGGGGATGCCAAATCAGCCAGGTTAATCTATGAAATACATAATTCTTTTTTATAATATCTAAAGGCCTACTACAATTTGCCATCTGTTTGTTTGTTAAATTGTTTTGTTGCATCGTAATTGAAGCTTAATGTTTGATTGGCTATTTGGATTTTAAATTCGCCCGGCTCAGCGGTTGTTTTGCCATCGTCATTTACATAAGCGATATCCCTGGCACTAATCTTAAATGTAACCGTTTTAGTTTCTCCGGCTTTTAGGCTAATCTTATTAAATGCCCTTAAACGCTTGGTATCCGGTGCGACGGATGCATACAGTTCACTGATAAAAAGCAGCGCGGTTTCCTTACCATCGCGCTCCCCTTTATTGGTTACATCAACGTTGATGGTTAACGTTTCATTATCTTTAAGATCATGTTTATCTGTCCGTAAGTTGCCGTATTGAAATGTGGTATAACTCAATCCAAAACCAAACTCATATAGTGGGTTATAGCCGTGCGAATCATCGCCATTACCATTCTCGATGTTTTTACGATAATAGTTTACCAGCGCATTGGGGAATCTCGGATAAGTAAATGGCAATTTTCCTGATGGGTTTACATCGCCGAATAGGATGTCAGCGATAGCGTCGCCACCCTCATTTCCTGGTAGGTAAGCCATTAGGGTAGCTGCAGCGGCATTGTTTGCCAGCGTAACTATACGCGGTCTGCCCTCTGCCAATACAAGGATAACCGGTTTCCCGGTTTTAGCCAGTTGCTGTGCTAACTCAGTTTGAGCTGCAGGCAGATTAAGGTCGTCAATATTTCCAAAATTTTCTGTGTAGGACGGTTCGCCCAGGCAAAGCACTATTGCATCAGCTTGTTTAGCCGCTTCTATTACCCTGTCTGCATTAAGTAAACTGTCAAATGCAGCACCCGGTTCGTATTGAACATTTTGTTTGCCGATTTTTTGTTGGATTGCTTTCAAAATGGTGTTTTTTTCAGCAGCATATTTATCATCCTGCTCACCCTGCCAGGTATAGCTCCAGCCGCCGTCAAGTGAGCGCATGGTATTAGCTGTCGGTCCGGTTACCAGCATCCGCATGCTCTTCTTTAATGGCAGAATATTGTTATTATTTTTAAGTAAGGTAATAGACTCATCTGCTGCCTGTCGGCTAACGGCTTTGAATTTATCTGAACCGAAATCAGGATAATCTTCCAGGTTGCCAACAGGCCGGTCAAACAATCCCAGCTCATATTTAACATGCAGTATACGCCCTGCTGACTCATTAATGCGCGAAATGGGCACCCTGCCCTCATGTACCAATTGAATAAGATAGTTGTAGAAATTGTAATCATAGGGCACTATACACATATCGAGGCCGGCATTAACAGCCAGCGCTACAGCATCTTTTTCTGTTGCAGCTATGTGATGACGGGTATGCAGGTAGCTAACATCCATCCAGTCTGAAATTACAATACCATCAAACTTTAATTCTTTGCGCAGCACATCAGTAAGCAGGTATTTACTTGAATGTACAGGTACCCCGTTAATTTCGGATGAGTTTACCATTAATGTACGTGAGCCTGCCTTTATTGCTTCAATAAATGGTGGTAAAAAGTACTCGCGCATATAACGGTCCGGTACCCAGGCAGGTGTACGGTCTTTGCCGCTCAATGGATCTCCATAGCCTAAAAAGTGCTTCATAGTTGAGGTAACATGATATTTATCACCTACATTATTGCCCTGGTAGCCTTTAATAATAGCGGCTCCCATTGTTTTTACCAGGTAAGGATCTTCGCCGAAAGTTTCGTATACCCTGGGCCATGCCTGGTTTTTTGCCACATCCAAAACCGGCGAAAAATTCCAGGGGATATAGCTGGCGCGGGTTTCGTAGGCAGAGATTTCACCTGCTTTATGAATTAGCTCTGTATTAAAAGTGGCAGCCATACCAATTTCCTGGGGGAACAACGTACTGCCCAATGTATAAGTAACGCCATGTATTGCATCGATGGCATATAATGCAGGTATTTTAAGCCTGTCCCGCATCGCCACACGTTGCATGGCCGATATGATTTCGAACCAATGTTTACGGTCGTAAGCATGCCCGGCAACGTTTTGGAAAGAGCCAATATGGTATTTCAGTATTCTTTCTTCCAATTTTTGTTCATCGATCTCATGAGGTTCAATTATTTTTCCTGATGCATCGGTTTTTGAAATGACATCCACTGTAAGATTAGTCATCTGGCCGACTTTTTCCTCTAAAGTCATTTTGCCAAGTAAACTATTTACTTTTTGGCCTATGTCATTTTTGGGTTTTACCTGGGCGGATGCGCAAAATACGCTCAAGGTAAATGCAGCTATAACGAGCAGTATGTTTTTCATGATGAGTTGCCTTAACAGGCATTAATATTGTTATCGTTAACTAATGTTTCCTGCTAATTGATTTATCCCAAAATACTGTTTATTGTATTGAGCTCATCGGTGGAGAATGAAATATTTTCGAGACATTTAATTGAATCCGTAACCTGTTCGGGCTTGCTTACACCGATCAGTACAGAAGTAATACGGTCATCTTTTAATATCCACGAAAGCGCCATTTGCGCAAGGTTTTGGCCGCGACTAAGGGCGATCTCGTTCAGCTTAATTACTTTGGCAATTTTATCATCCGTAATCGCATCTTCCTCAATAGCCCCGTTCCCGCGATGGCTTGCAGCTCTTGAGCCCTCGGGTATGCCTTTTAAATATTTGTTTGTCAAAAGGCCCTGTGCAAGGGGCGAAAACGGTATACAGCCAACGCCCTTATCGCCAAGCACATCCAACAAACCGCTTTCTACCCAACGATCAAACATCGAATATTTTGGCTGGTGTATCAGGCAAGGTGTACCAAGTTGTTTTAAAACAGCAATGGCAGCTTCCGTTTCCGATGCGCTATAACTTGATATGCCCACATATAAAGCTTTTCCCTGGCGTACAATAAGGTCGAGAGCGCCCATTGTTTCTTCCAAAGGCGTTTCGGGATCGGGGCGGTGATGATAAAATATATCTACATAATCCAGGCCCATGCGTTTCAGGCTCTGATCCAAACTGGCTACAAGGTATTTTTTTGATCCCCAATCGCCATACGGCCCTTCCCACATTCCCCATCCTGCTTTTGAAGAGATGATCAACTCATCGCGGTAGCTCTTAAAGTCATCTTTAAAAATTTTACCAAAAGTTTCTTCAGCTGAACCTGGTGGCGGCCCGTAGTTGTTGGCTAAATCAAAATGCGTTATGCCGCTATCAAAAGCCAGCTTTAAAATAGTGCGTGCATTTTCAAGGCTATCAATAGCTCCGAAATTGTGCCATAGGCCCAACGATACAGCAGGCAGCATTAAGCCGCTTTTACCGCAACGGCGATAAGGCATGTTTTTATAACGGGCGTGATTGGGTACGTAAGTCATATCCTTAAAATTCAAATGTGATTAATTAATATTTGTAGCTATATCAAGTGCTTTTATCATTATCTCCAGATCAATAACACCTCTGAAGCCGCTAAACCCAACGGAAAGCTTTGATCCGTCAGGTAGGGTAAGCGGCTGGCCGCCTTGCCATCCTATTAAATCCGGGGCTTCAATTCCATTGCCGTTTTCTTCAGCAAGCCCGTTAAAAACCATTTTTTCGTATTCGCCGGTTTTTATGCCGGTCAGCCAAACCTGGCTCGCCTTTGTCCATGCAACTTTATAGGATTGCCTTAACCGAGGTTTGTTTGTTCCAAGCATTCTGCCATACACCATCCCATTTTCAGCTATGATGCAGACTGCGACGTTACCGTTGGCAATGTTACTATCTTCAGGGTTTTGCATGTAAACGGGTATAAGGTTTTCGATTTCAGCAAACATTTTATCAATGATCGCCTCCAGTTTTTGATTTTCCATATTACAGAATATAAAGTAATTTTATGTATGATTGCCGCGCCCGTTGATGTGGCATAAATTCATAGTGTAAAGTTGGATCTACTTTCTGTAAAATCCATTGAACTGGGACAAGAAATTAAAAAACAATGTTTCAAAATATAAACGCATATGTTTTAAAGTGTGTTAGCTTATCTGCAGGAGAATTGGAGTATTTTAATTCAATGCTGCAGTATAAAGTGATACCAAAAAAAATAATGCTGCTGCAGGCTGGCAATATTTGCAATTTTGAAGCTTATGTGATCAAAGGCTGCATACGCGAATATTATATTGATAGCCATGGGGCAGAACTGACACTCCAGTTTGCCGTTGAAGATTGGTGGGTTAGCGATATTACTAGTTTCGAAGATCAGAAAGTAAGTAATATGTATATTGAAACATTGGAAGATTGCGAGCTTTTAATGCTTTCGCGGCAATCAAAAGAGCAACTTTTAGCAGAAGTACCCAAGCTTGAAAGGATGTTCCGCCTGATGATACAGCGCCATCTTTCAGTAGTTCAAAGCAGGTTGTTTAAAACTGTTACACAACCCGGTATAGAGAAATATCTTGAATTTATTAAACGATACCCATCTATTCCGCAGCGTGTACCGCAACATTATATCGCCTCCTACCTCGGCATGTCACCTGAGTTTTTGAGCAAACTCAGGACCAGGCATCTGAAAAATAATTGAAAGCTATAGACGCGGGCAAATCATTTATAAAATAAAATTCAAGTTTTGTGCGATTTTTTTGACACTAACTGGTTGTTTATCAAGAAGATTAAGTAAACCACCTCGTCCGCCTGAGCGGTTCGATATATCGTCCCGTCAAAACATAGCTTTTAAGTGGCTCTTCCTTCGCAAAACCAGAATTTTGCCGGGTACTTAGTTTTCTAACACAATTCAGTTTTACACTGCCAAACCACCAGGTTAATTTCGGTGCCAGGGAAGTAGATAGAATTAGGAACACGCTTATTGCCATTACCAGGTGCGTACAAATGAAAACTATACCCATATTTCGAAATGATCAATAATAGCTGCGAGAATTATTCAATAGCTTATTGTCTCTAAATAAAAGGGGCCGGGTTTCTCCTTCAACTTTTAAGAAAACAGTCTAAGGAAGAGAACCCGGACTCTGTTCGCAGATAAGTTCTTAACCCACCGATTCAGCTGCGAATGCAATTACATTTGCAACGTCCCTGGGTTTCGACATGTAAATCACATGACTGCCTTCCACCTCTGTTACCCTGGTGTTTGAGCGCTTGTACATATTCCATTGAATTTCGGGATCGATGCTTTTATCATGGGTTGCCAGGCAGGCATATGCAGGTTTGTTTCTCCACGCAGCGTTTGAAATCGGAGTCACAAAGCCTTTTGCGTAAAACGCGCCCTGTGATGAATACATGAATGCGGCCTCGTCGGCATCGATATCGGCACAGAAACCGGCATGAAATTTCTCTTTGCTATAGTACACGATCCCTTTTTCGTCTGGCGGCAAAACGCCATTCTCCGGTGCAGGGGGAACCGTCTGAAGCCATTGAAGCGCCGATTCGCCGTTATCCGGCTGGAAAGCTGCAATGTATACCAACGCAGCTACTTTTGGGTGGTTGCCGGCTTCTGTTATCACAGCTCCGCCCCATGAATGCCCGGCCAATACTGCCGGACCATCAAGGGTATCCAGCGCAACGTGTGTAGCCAAAACATCATCTTCAAGAGACGTAAGCGGGTTTTGTACTACTACCACATTGTATCCTTTTCGGGTTAACTCCCAATATAATGCTTTAAAACCCGACCCATCGGCAAATGCGCCGTGAACCAGCACCACGTTGTTAATTTTTTTGTTTTCCATTT
>DATHLW010000224.1:0-3271 GCA_035487675.1 Mucilaginibacter sp.
GGGTAATTTAACCAAATTATCACGTTACCAGGCAGGTACTATCGTTGATTCCTTGGCCTACTCTTACCTGAAATCAGGCAATGCCACCAACCAGTTGCAAAGTATTACTGATGCGACCACCAGTGATGTGGGTTTAAAACATGGTACATGGAGTTATGCCAGTGCCTATGACGGGAATGGCAACCTTACTTCAGATCCGGCCAAAGGTATATCCGGTATTACCATCGCCTATAACCTGCTGAACCTGCCGCAAAGCGTTACCGGTTCAAAAACCATTACTTATACTTATGATGCCGCAGGAAACAAGTTAAGACGGGTAAGTACGAATACCGGAAAGACCGATTATATAGGCGGTATCCAATATGATGACAACAACACAGGCACTTCCATACTCAGTTTCATCCAGACTGAAGAAGGACAGGCTACCGTGATACCCGGAGGCTATGATTATACCTATTTCCTGGGCGATAATCTCGGTAATACCAGGATAACTTTTGATACAAAAGACGGTTCTGCAAAAGTTACCCAAAAGGACGATTACTACCCTTTCGGTATGGATATCAACGCTAAGATAACTTCCGTAAAAAATGAATATCTTTACAACAAAAAGGAGCTTCAGGAGGAGCTGCAAGAATACGATTACGGCGCAAGGTTCTATGATCCGGTCATTGGTAGGTGGAATGTGATTGATCCATTAACGGAAATTAGCAGGAGATGGTCTCCTTACAATTATGTCGAGAATAACCCGATTAGATTGATTGATCCCGATGGCATGCAAACGACTGATTCCAGCGAAGCTATGGATGAAATGTTAGCGAATGACGACTGGGCATTAAAAATAAATAAATTAAAGAATGACGCAGCGAACAATACACTATCTCCCTCTAGTGGAACTTCACCGACAGCCCCACCTTGGGCATCAAAGGGTCCTTTTAAAGTACATCAAAGGGCCAACGCCAATGGAATTAATAGGAATGGCAAAGCAAAAAATCGAGAAGAAAAAAAATTAAGAGACCTCGAAATCAGAGGACTAAATGAAGGTACAGTGTGGGCTGATAAGAAAGAACACCAAATAGCGTCATGGGATTTTCTTCATGGAATGACACCTAGTGAAGCTGTACGCGGAACTTTTGTCAACTTAGCAAATGAAGCTATTCGGGCATATTATGCAAAGGCTTTGATGTACTTGGAAAGCGGCGATACCGAACAAGCATACAAATGGCTTGGTGTTGCTATCCATCCTCTTCAGGATGCGACTTCACCTGCACATTCTGGATTTCAAGTATGGCGAGGTGATGGAACAGATGATGAAAACGGCCATGTTGAAAAAGAACTTGATTATCCGGGTATTAACAGCAACCTGCAAAAGGTTACTAATTACTACTTAGATTTATTTCAAAAACAATTACCACTTCCAGATGGAAATTTATTTGAAAATATAAATCCAGATCCACCAGGACAACCTTTGATGATACGCCGATTTCCCGCTGGAGAATAAATAGTAGCCATCTTAATATTTATATTTACCTACTAAAAGAAAATAAAATGAATGAATTGGTAGCATTATTTATAGCGTATTTTTCTCTTATCATAATTTCTCTCGTTGTCTACAAAAGTACGATGCTGTTACACCCATTGGTGACATTGGTTATATTAATGGGCTATTGGGTGGTGACTTATTATTATTATGGATTGCTATTATGGTTAAATTCTTTGTTAACTAAACGAGAAATATATATTGACTTTGGACATGCGGATACCGATCTTCTAGTATTTATGGGATTTTGTTGGATTACAGTGTTGATATTTACAATCGTGATAATAGTGAATAAAGGTCGAAAGACATTTCAGTGACGTAGTGTATCAATATAGTGTTACAAAAGTGTTGGCGATGAATTAAATTGTTGATGGTCAGCGCCAGCTTAAATTGTTAAAATAAAAAAACAAAAGAAGAAGGTGGTATTAGTATACCGCCTTTTTTATTTTAGAGGAATAAGCAACCTAAGCCGCTCGAAAATGGTTACGTGTTACAAAAATGTTGGAATACAATTATGCAATTACTGCGAACACCCTTTAATCAAGTATGGTTTTTTAAATGAGAGGCAGCGTTACCGATGCAAAAGTTGTAAAAAAACTTAAATGGGGTTATACACAAATAATGCATGCTATTCAAGCCGGAATGCCAGCATAATTAGCCTTCTTAAAGAAGGTTGTGGTATAAGAAGTATATCCAGGTTGTTAACCGTTTCGGCTGTTACCGTATTGAGGCGAATAAAAACCATTGCTGATTCCATCAATAAACCAATTATATCAACAGGCCGGATATACGAAGTAGATGAATTGAGAACCTATATCCAAAATAAAAACAAAGAATGCTGGGTGATCTATGCGTTGGACAAGCAAGGCGGACAAGTGGTTGACCTTAAAGTCGGAAGCCGAACCAAAAGCAACCTGAAGAGAATTACTGATACTTTACTAATGGCAGACTGTAAACAAGTCTATACCGATGGTTTAGTTTTATATCGTTACTTGATTCCGGAGTCAATTCATAAAATAAAATGTTATGGCATCAATAAAATCGAACGTAAAAACCTGAGCCTTCGTACTCATCTCAAACGGTTAAATAGAAAGACAATTTGCTATTCAAAAAGTCTGTCAATGCTTGAGGCCTGCCTGAAGATTTATTTTTGGTTTGATGATAGTCACATAAGTTGGCCTCTAAATGGTAGTCTAAACTTTCAGGGATAATCATTATTTTAAATTATTTCCTGAAATGCTTATCTTCGGGTGGCCTAAGCTCTTACAATGTGTATCCGTCAACTGTTGGTTATCTTTCTGCTCTCGTTCTCCATAAATGCTTATTGCCAGCAGGATGTACAGTTTCACCTAAACAGTCACCTGCTACAAGGTAAAACTATCCTGAAAGTTAAACGTGATTTTTTTGATCCTTACTTATGGGTTCTGGCTAAAAATAATGAGGTCTACAGGGTTAATAGCATAACATTAGCAGTCGATAATTATACTCCCCAGTTCTCGGCTTACAATAATCTGCAATTTATTGATATTGCCGGTCGCAGCAGGGACACGGTATTTATTGCGACCGCTTCGACGAATGTTATCCAGTATAAAAACGGGGCTACCAGGTTGATTGCTAACGCAGATAACATTCCGGGAAAAGTTACTTCTGTTGGTATCGATAAAAACCTCTATTACCAGCAGAGTTACCAGGGGCATACTTTAATGATCGGTACAGAACAAGGCTTTTGTCATT
>DATHLW010000225.1:0-9344 GCA_035487675.1 Mucilaginibacter sp.
TTTCACTAAAGGAAACTAACTTACAAAAAACTGTTAATAGAAGATGTAAACCAATTATAAGACTGACCCAATATTAAAAACGTTACCATGTAACTATTTTTTTCTTTTTACGTCTTATTTATTAATTTAGAATTCAGAGTAATTTAACAATTCATTTATATTGTTAATTTTGCACCCCTATTTATAAAATTAGAGAGAGTGGCAAGATCAATTGCAATAGCGTTAAGAGAGAACTGGAAAATGACCTGGAATTCGTCCTTGCAAAGGGCGCAATTGATTATTGGGTCTATATTAATGATCATTATTTCCTTAATGCTTCCCTCCTTTTTCAACCTTATACAAAAAAGGGACGGAACTGCATTGAATGACTGGATTTTGGCCGCTATTCCCCCTCATGATGTTTCCTGGGAAATATTTACCGTTATCTGGGGTATGGGATTTTATGCCTTATGGCGTGGCATCGAAAAACCAACCATCTACATCACTTATCTGTGGACATTTATATTCATCACGATATTACGTGTGCTGGCCATCAGTCTTTTTCCTCTTGAACCGCCGGCGGGGCTTATTGTGTTAACAGATCCGCTTACTGCTGTTTTTTACGGAAGAAGTACCATTACCAAGGATTTGTTTTTCTCAGGTCACACCTCTATCCTTTTCCTTGCATTCCTGTGCCTGGAAAAGAAATGGGATAAAATACTGGCACTTACCGGCACCATCATCGTGATGTGCTTATTACTGGTTCAGCATGTTCATTATACTGTTGATGTGATTGCCGCTCCTATCATTATTTACCCAGTATTCAGAGGTGTTAAGTATATGCTTAGCTAAAGGCAACCCTTTAATTTTAATTTCCGTCCCGATAAAACAAAAAAACTCCCCACCGGGCGGCAGGGAGCATTGTCCTGGCTTTTACACCAGGACTAACCTAAACCTTATCACGAACATATAACGTGATAAATTGTTAGGTAGTTTTAGGTAAATTCGTTTTTACTTTAAGATGATATTATTAGGCTTTTGACTATGGAAGTACAGGAAATTGAGCGTTTGATCAGGATTAGCAAGGAGCGCCCTTTGATGCCGGAAACTTATATTCCGTGGCAACAGGAGCCCGATGCTAACGATATTTTTTTGCCTGAGATACTGACTTCCTTACAAGGCCTGGATATCTATGATACACTTACTCCGGAACAAAAGCTGGAACTTGGCCGCCACGAATTAGTGCAGGTAATCGCCTCTTATGCCTGGGGCGAATGCCTGTTTTGCCTCTTCATGACCAGGCATATCCTCACCCTGCCTTTGGACAATGTGGAACATCGTTTTTTGCTGAGAGAGTTAATAGAGGAATTCCGGCACCAGGAAATGTTTGGCCAAATGATTGCTAAACTGGGCGGTAAACCTATAAAGCAAACGGGCATACACAAATTTTTAGGCGAATTCAGCAATAAATACCTGCCTGCCGATTATTTATTTATGGGCAGTGTCGCCGTTGAGCTGGTAACGGATGTGTATGGCAATCATGCCCGAAGATCGCCTGTAATTTATCCAGTGCTTAAAAAAATGTTCGAACTGCATAATATAGAAGAAGCAAGGCATATCCTGTTTACCAGAAGCTTGCTGAAAACCTATGCCGCTAAAGCGGGATATATTAAGCGCACTTTATACAGCTATGTAATATTGGGGAATATTCTTTTTGTACGGACAATGTATGTACAAAAAGAAATATTTGAGCGGATTGGGCTTGAGGAGCCGGACAAAGTATTTAAACTGGCTGCTAAAAATTTTAAACAAAAATTTGCCGAAAGGTGCCTTGACGATATTATCGAATTTGTGAATGAATGGAAGGGCTTTAACATGGCTACCCGCTGGGCATGGAGGTGGCTGCTGGGTGCCAGGGTTTGAGAATATCGAATAATGAACATCTAATTTTGAACGTCGAAGTATAATTTTTCAATACTTCATTATTCAACATTCAAAATTAGATGTTCAATATTAAATAGTTCTGATTAAAATGGGCATCCTTGTGATGGATTCAGTCCTTCCTTATCTGCAGTCAGAGCCACTTTACCTTTTTTGTAAGTAATGATCCAGATGCTGTCGAAATCGCTGTCCGACCAGTCCTTTATATCTTCCTGAACCCCCAAAGCTTTGGCTATATGCGGTATTGCTTTGTGTTCCCAAATTAATATTACTGTTCCCCTTTGTTGTAATACATCTTTGGCAATATTTTTATAATCCTCAGTGTCATAACTGCTATTGATGTCCAGGTTATATTTTACTGCATAGGGTGTAATGGTCTGGAACATGCGTGCCGATTTGGTCTTACTACCGGCATTTACGGTTGGAATATATATTTCGCTTGCAATACCAAATTTGGCAAACAAAACTTTGGGTAATGCCATAGCGCGGTTTAAGCCCTGGCAATCCAGGTTATCGCCATTATCAGGTTTTTCACCGTGCCTGATAATGACGACCTTTAATTCATGAGATTTTTTCTGACATGAGCCTGTGGTAAAAGATCCGCAAGTGATCAGGAGTAATAATATAAGCCGAAAATATTTTCTCATAATATAAAGTTTTGTCATTGCGATCCGCCAATAGGCGGAGTGCAATCGCAGACTATGCATATCCACCCTGTACAGTTCGCGATTGCTTCGTACCTCGCAATGACAATTTTTTTATAGTTGTGTTTCTACAACCTCTTCAACCTTCCCCGGCCTTCCATTTTTAAACGCAGCACGCGGTTTAAGACCCAACAATTCAAACATAGCCATATCGGTATCAAATGAAGGGTTTGGCGTGGTTAATAGTTTTTCTCCGGCAAATATGGAATTAGCTCCGGCCATAAAGCACAGGGCCTGCTCTACCAACGACATTTCTGTACGGCCAGCCGACAATCGTACCACAGTTTTCGGCATGATGATACGTGTGGTTGCGATCATGCGTACCATATCCCAAACCGGTACTCTCGGCTGATCAGCCAGCGGTGTACCCTGCACCGGAACCAAAGCATTGATTGGAACGGACTCCGGATGTTTTGGCAGATTAGATAATGTCTTCAGCATCGATATACGATCTTCTACGGTCTCACCCAAACCGATAATACCACCACTGCATACGGTTATTTTAGCTTTACGTACGTGCTCCAAAGTTTTCAGTCGATCGTCATAGGTACGTGTCGTAATGATACGTTTATAATCATCTTCTGAGGTATCCAGGTTATGGTTATAGGCGTATAAACCTGCATCGGCTAAGCGTTGCGCCTGGCTTTCGGTAAGCATGCCTAATGTACAGCATACTTCCATATCCAGATCATTTACGGCCTTTACCATATCGATCACCTTATCAAAATCACGGTTATCGCGCACCTCGCGCCATGCAGCACCCATACAAAGCCTTGATGCACCGCCTGCCTTTGCTTTCTCTGCAGCAGCAATTACCTCTTCGGTCGGCATCATCGCATGTACATTCACGCCGGTATTGTAACGCGCAGCTTGCGGACAATAAGCACAATCTTCGGGGCAGCCACCTGTCTTGATCGATATCAGCGAACTGATCTGTACCTCTGAATAGTCTTTGTTTTCGCGGTGTACGGTTGCAGCCTCGTAAATAAGGTCAAGCAGTGGTTTATGATATATTTCAGCAATTTCTTCTTTAGTCCAGTTGTTTCTAATCTCTGTCATTCGTTTCGGTTTAATATTCAAATTTATATAAAAGCTCCGTTGCCTCAATGATGATGCAATAAAAGCTTGGTAGCAAGGTAAAGCGGCAGTAAAAATCCTGCACAATCAGTAAAAGTTGTGATGATGATAGAGGATGCGACTGCAGGGTCAATACCAACCCTTTTTAATATCAACGGTATAGATGATCCTGTCAATCCTGCTATCACAAGGTTGCCGGTCATTGCCAGAAATAACACCAGACCTAACATCGGGTCTGCGTCATAGATCAGCGCTATTACAAAAACAATAAGCCCGTTCGCCGCGCCGTTTATCAATCCTACCAGGAATTCTTTCAACACGGTGTTATATGCCTGTGCATCGGTAAGGTCACTTAATGAAATACGCCTTACTGTTACAGCAAGTGCCTGTGTAGCTGAGTTTCCGCCCATACCAGCAATAATGGTCATGTAAGCCGCTATCTGCGGAAGCAAGGCAACAGTCGAATCAAAATGCCTGATGATGGAAGCAGCCAGATAAGCAGTCGCCAGGTTGATCACCAGCCAGGGCAAACGGCTCTTAACAGCCGCCTTCCAGTTACCACTTAGTTCTTCATCTTCAGATACACCCGATATTTTCAATATATCTTCGGTACTCTCCTGCTCCATTACATCCATGATGTCGTCGACCGTGATCCTGCCGAGCAGTTTCATGTGGTCGTCAACCACAGGGATGGTGGTCAGGTTATATTGTGAGATCAGTCCGGCAACGTCTTCCTGGTCAAGTTCAGCTTTAACAAATACAAAATCCCGGTTCGCCAATTCGGAAACACGTGCGTATGCAGGCGCTTTAAGTATCGACTTAACCGAAAGTATGCCTTTCAAAATATCGTCGTTATCGACTACATAAATGGTGTAGAACTCTTCCATTTCCTCCGACTGGCGGATGATCTCATCCAGCGCATCCTTTTTATTCAGGTTGATATTAACCTTGATAACTTCGGAGTTCATGATACCGCCTGCGGTATCTTCCGGATAGCTTAGGAGCGCACGGATATTACTGGCATCTTCCTCGTCGATGT
Organism: Mucilaginibacter sp.; assembly: GCA_035487675.1. Lineage (GTDB taxonomy): Bacteria > Bacteroidota > Bacteroidia > Sphingobacteriales > Sphingobacteriaceae > Mucilaginibacter. The sequence continues at coordinate 4,741 of DATHLW010000225.1, forward strand.
CTTCCAGTATCTCCTGCTGCTCGTCCTCATCCAACTGCGAAATAATATCTGTCGCATCATCGTAATCCAGCTCTTCAATGATCTCAGAACGTTTCTCCGGGTCAAGACCGATAAGCAGTTCGCCAGGCTCCTGCTCTTCGTGCATTTCGGAAATCACCTCTGATGCGACGTCGGACGGCAGAATATTAATGATCTTTTCGCGCGATTCAACAGGAAGTCTCTCAAATAGTATGGCAATCTCAGAAGCGTGGTACTCCTGCAGAACTTTCTCTAATTCAGCATCATCGCCCTCAAGCGCGGTTTTAATACGCTCAAGGTCTTCCTTATTGATTTCGAACGATTGCATACCCGACTAAAATAAGGCAAATAAGCCGTATTTGGAGAGAAAAAAAGAATAAAATGAACTTAATAAGGATGGTGATTAAACGATAAAGGCTAAATGCTGTAATCGTATTTTATTTTTACTGACGCCAACTTTTGGAGCTTTGAAATAGATTGGTCTACCTGCATTTTTCGGATAGAGATTTTTATGGAGCAATTATTATCAAACTGCTGCTCCAATATCTGCAGGTTATCATCTTTGATTATACGCATCACTTCGTTCATTTGCAGATAATCAAACGCTATTGTATAAACATCGTTAACTGTTTTTTCGATGATCTTAGCTGCATCAAGCGCCAGTTCTGTTGCTGTGCGATAAGCATTGATCAAACCGGGAACACCAAGTAATGTGCCGCCGAAGTAACGCACCACTACCACAGCAGTATTGGTAAGATTTTTTGATAATAAAGTGTTTAATATTGGCCGGCCTGCGGTACCTGAAGGTTCACCGTCATCATTAAGGCGGAATACCGAACGATCTGTGCTCCAGCGCATGGCCCAGCAATGATGATTGGCTTTGGGGTGTTCCTTTTTCAGATTGGCTATGATACTTTTGATATCTAGTTCGGATATAATGGGGTAAGTATAGCTAAGAAATTTACTGCCACGATCACGTAATAAACCTTCACTGGCAGATTCGATTGTAAAATAAGTATCCTCAAAAAGCATCAGAAAATAACAGCGCCTATATGTTGAAAAATCTCAGGGTAATAAATGATCACTATGGCAATAATAGCTAAAATAATACCAGCAAGGTTAAGCCTGTTTAACTTCTCTTTAAAGACAAACAAACCGACCATCGAACCTAAAACAATCACTCCTATATCCATTGATGAAAATACCGTAGACGGGGTGTTTGCCAAAGCCTTCAGACCTTTTATGTAAAAAAGTATATTACCAAAATTGGCAGCACCTAACACCCAACCAATAATAATATGCGGCCAGGAAAAGCGCATTTTTTTTGTGAATACCAGGTATATAAGTCCTGCAATAGCTACTGTAAATGCAAGTACAAAAATGATAAATAATGATGTGCCGAAGGGTACGGAAGTTGCCTTTGATATGTTTTTCAACAATATATCTATAATGCCCATTCCCACCAAAACGGATACCAGGTAAAACCATGCATTGGTAGGCCGTCTTCTAACTGCGCTTTGTTGCTTCCATGGTATTAAACATAACAGGGCGACGAATCCTATCGCTATACCTATGATTTTAATAATGTTTGGTTTTTCACCAAATATCAAAAAAGCAGCCATTACCGAAATGAATAACGACAACCGTTGAGCTACATCTGTACGGACAATACCAGTTAATTTTACTGATGTAGCTATAATTAAAAAGAGTAAAGGAAATAATATGCCTAACGATAAATAGGTAAAAACCGGTGCATCCTGCAGATTGATCAGATTGGGCCTGAAAAACAACCATGTAAGAAATATCGCCGCCGAATAATTCCATGTAATTGCCTGGTAAACATCAATCTGATACCTTTTAGCCAGTTTGAGCAATACCGAGACAGTAACACTGCAACAAATACTTAAAAAAATGTAAAACATTAATTAGCGGGCTTGTTATAGAATATTTTTAAACGGTCTGTGCCTAATAAGTGTTCCCTGCTTGATACCCCATTAATACATGGCGCTTTTATTCCATGCCCCAATACGGCCTCCCCTGTAAAAACACGGGCTTCATCCCACAGCCCCTCATTGATAAAGCTATTCAGTGTCCTTGCTCCTCCTTCAATGATCACCGACTGGATATCCTGCATATAAAGCTGGAACAAAATGTATTGAGGTACAAAACGTTCAAAATCCTCAAGGGCAATATACTTAATTTTTCCGTCAATATCTGTTTTCAGCTCATTAAATATCAGTGTTTCAACATTTTGATCGTAAATATGTAAGTTTTTATTTAGCTCTAGCTTCCTGTCGATCACTATCCTTTTTGGTGATTTTCCAGGCCAATAGCGTGTATTTAGCTGCGGATTGTCGATAGCGGCAGTGTTTTTGCCAATTAATACTGCATCCTCTTCGCCACGCCATTGGTGCACCAGCCTGCGTGATTCCGCTCCTGTTATCCAGAATTGGCTTTTATCGTCCGGTGCAAAAAAACTATCATTGGTTTGCGCCCATTTAAGAATAATATAGGGTCTTTGCTTTTGTACGCGTGTAAAAAAACGTCTGTTAAGCCATTGGCATTCTGCTTCCAAAACACCGCTTATCACTTCAATACCAGCAGCCTTTATCTTCTCAATGCCTTTACCATCTACCTGTGTATAGGGGTCATGGCAACCTACAACAACCTTAGGTATTTGATACTTGATGATCAGATCAGCGCAAGGGGGCGTTTTACCATAATGGGCGCATGGCTCAAGCGATACATAGATGGTTGAATTTTTCAGAAGCTCTCCGGCGTCATCAAAGTCTGCAAGCACCTGGTTTACTGCATTTACCTCAGCATGAGCCTGTCCATATTGCTGATGAAAGCCTTCACCAATAATATTATCCTCATGAACAATTACTGCACCCACCATTGGGTTTGGGCTAACGCTGCCTGCACCTAAGCCGGCCAGTTCTATGCAGCGCTGCATATAATTTTCATCAGATACCATTGTGCAAAAGTAGCTTTTATGTTTCTTTGTCGGATGAAAACTGTTAACGACGTTTCAACAAATTTTCTTCACCATTTGTCAACATTATACGACACAAACGAAATAAATTCATTGTGCCTGATTGTGTTGGCTGATGTTGCAGGCATTTCGTCAGCAAAGGCCAAAGCATTTCCTGAAATGGGAGTATCGGCAACAGATGCAGAAAGAATTGGAAGCATTCTTACACGTCTTAAAACTGGCGAGCCTGTACAATATATCCTCGGCCATACCGAATTCTATGGACTACCCTTTAAGGTAAATCCTTCGGTATTGATCCCCCGGCCTGAAACTGAAGAATTGGTGGAATGGGGTATTGAAAGTTGGCGGTTGGCGGTTGGCGGTTGGCAGAAACCTTTTCATATTCTGGATATAGGTACAGGAAGCGGTTGCATTGCTATCAGCCTGAAAAAGAATTTGAAGGATACTAACGTTTCAGCTATTGATATTTCACCCGAAGCTTTAACAACAGCTAAAGAAAATGCTGAGTTAAATGATGTTGATGTTAATTTTACACAGGCTGATATCTTAAACCCAACTCACTCACTACTCACCACTCACTACTCACTAATCATCAGTAATCCCCCCTACGTTACACTCGAGGATAAAAAACAAATGCACACCAATGTCACCGATTTTGAGCCGCATACTGCGCTGTTTGTCCCCGAAGATGATCCTCTTATCTTCTACAAAACCATAGCTGATTTTGCTTCAACGCACTTAGCAAAAGGCGGACTGCTATTTCTCGAGATCAACGAAAGCTATGGTGAACAAATAGTTGAGTTAATAAATCATAAGTCATTTAATAACATTGAGTTAAGAAAAGATATGAGTGGCAAATACAGGATGATAAAAGCGGTCAGATAACGTATTCTTCCCTGCAAACTGCCAACTCAAAACTGCAAACTAGTTCCTCGGGTGATATGAAATGATCGTCTCTTTCAAATACTCCCTATCCAAATGTGTATAGATCTCTGTAGTTGTAATACTTTCATGCCCCAGCATTTCCTGCACAGCACGCAGATCGGCGCCGCCTTCAACCAAATGTGTGGCAAATGAATGGCGTAAGGTATGTGGGCTGATCGATTTTTTTATGCCCGCCAACTCAGCTAATTGTTTGATCAGCATAAAAATATAAACCCGGCTCAGGCGCGATCCCCGGCGATTAAGAAACACCATATCTTCTTCCCCTTTTTTGATTGGAATATGCACCCTCACCTGCTCTATCCAAATTTTGAGTGCTTTGATGGCTTCTCCGCCAATAGGCACCAAACGTTCCTTATTACCCTTACCTATTACTTTTACAAATTCTATTTCGAGGTAAAGATTGGATAGTTTAAGCTCAGTCAATTCAGAAACCCGGAGCCCACAGCTATAAAGCACTTCAATAATAGCTTTGTTACGCGCACCATCCGGCCTGGACAGGTCGATCGCTTCGATCAATCTATTTATATCCTGGTAACTTAAAGTATCAGGGAGCTTTCGCATCTTTTTAGGGGATTCAAGCAGTTCGGCAGGATTATTTTTGATGATATCCTCCACCAGCAAATACTTATAAAATGATTTTATCCCT
>DATHLW010000226.1:0-2401 GCA_035487675.1 Mucilaginibacter sp.
TGGCTGCCTATGATGTGCAATTTTTCCCCGAAGGCGGGCACCTTGTAAACGGGCTTACAAGCAAAGTTGCGTTTAAAATTACAGGCGCAGATGGCCATGGCTTACCCTGTACAGGTGCAATAATTAATCGGCGAAATGATACCATTTTACATTTTAAATCCTTAAAGTTTGGTTTAGGCAGTTTTATGTTAAAGCCTGATCCAAATGAAGTTTATAAAGCGGTGATTAACGTAAATAATGCTATTACCATAAAAGAATTACTGATTGCAAATGGATCAGGGTATGTAATGCGGGTAATTGATTCCGGTGAAAAATTGGATGTACATATTAAGAACGCAGACAGTACATCTGCACTGCCTGTTTATGTGATTATACATAATCATTATGCGATAAAGTCCGCTGAAGGGTCGCAATTAATTAACGGGGCTGCACACTTTAACATCGATAAAAATAAACTGGCCGATGGAATAAACTTTATTACCCTGTTTGATGAGCAGAAGAGGCCTGTCTGTGAAAGGCTGATCTTTAAAAGACCCGTCAGAAAATTAATGATCGATGCACGTACTGACGCGCCGGTTTACGATAACAGGAAAAAAGTGGACTTAAAAATTGCCACAATGGACCAGGACAATAAAAACCTTAAATCTGATCTGTCTGTTTCCGTTTTCCGGGCCGATGCCTTGCAAGATAAAGATGCCGGCCACATTGCCGGATACCTTTGGCTTCGTGCAGATTTGAAAGGTTATATTGAATCGCCGGATTACTATCTTGAAAATTCTTCGGGCGAAGCCAATGAGTTATTAGATGACCTGATGATTTCGCAAGGCTGGACACAGTTTGACTGGAGTAAAACACTGACCGGCAGCGCACCTCGCTTCAAATTCCTCCCTGAATACACCGGACCAATTATAACTGGCCATATTACCAATAACATAAGTAAAGCACCAGCAACGAACATAACAGCTTACCTTACGATACACGGAAAGCCTGATCAGCTATATGTTGCAAAGAGTGATTCAGCCGGGAAATTACTATTTAATACACGAAATTTTTTCGGGATGCGGGAAATGTTCGTACAAACAAATTCACAACAGGATAGTACCTATCTTATCGATATAGCTAACCCATTTGATGAACGGCATGGCCAAACCCAGCCAACCCCATTTACTCTTAGCGAGGACATGTTAAATTCCGTGCGTGATAATAGCCTGAACATGCAGGTAATAAATATCTTTTCGGCTAATAAATTGAAACAGTTCGTTGATCCGAAGATCGATAGCACTTCATTTTACGGCAGGCCCGATAAAACTTATATGCTGGAAGATTATGTACGTTTTACTACCGTGGAAGAGGTACTGCGTGAATATGTTAGCTCGATAGCTGTATTAAAGCGGCAGGGAAAGTTCGATATAAAGATTTTCGATGTAGATAAACTATTAGGGCGGCCGTTAATTCTTCTTGATGGCGTACCCGTTTTTGATGAAGATAAAATCTTTAAAGTCGATCCGTTAAAGATCAGGAAATTAGAGATGGTCACAAAAAATTATCGTTACGGTCCGGCGTTTTTTGATGGGGTAATGGGTTTTTCTACTTATAAAGACGACCGTGCTAATTTTGAGATCGATCCCCATGCAGTTGTTTTAGACTATGAGGGTTTGCAACAAGAGCGCAAATTTTACTCCCCTGTATATGATTCGGACACGCAGATCAACAGCACCATACCCGATTTCCGCAGTGTATTATACTGGAATCCCAGCGTCTATACTAACCAGGACGGCAAAGTTGATTTAAGTTTCTATACAAGCGATAAGCCGGGAAAATACATCGGCATAATTGAAGGTATTACAAGCAGCGGCGAAACAGGCAGCCGGGTATTCTACTTCGAAGTGAAAAAGTAAAAGCAACTATCTCCAAAAAGGCGGTGGGCTCTTTTTTCCCCTCACAGTACAATCTACACAAAGTATTGTTGAATAGGTTAGTGCAGTAGGATGCCCAAATGGGTTTGGCGGAGGAATATACAAACCCGATACCGCAAGGTATAACGCATTGCTCTGGTAAAAAATATTCGTTTGACTCACTTCTAGAGGCGTTTTAGGATTATCAAAGGCAGTGTCCAACTCACAGTCGTAAGGATATTTTGGGCTATAGGATGGCAAAAGCTGATCGGCGGTAATAAATATTCGTTTATACGAAGGATTGCCAACGCTCAGGTAACCAATTACCAATTCGTTCGGGGTAGTCACGCAATGGAAATTACTTTGAGTTTCGGATGGCTGCACATCAAATATACTTCCCAGCTTTTCGGTATTTTTTTGCAAATTCAGCCAAAAAGCATAAGCGTCAGATGTTAATGCATACTGCTTAACAAGGATGCTATACTTTGTCTCTATCTTTTCAGAAT
>DATHLW010000227.1:0-4763 GCA_035487675.1 Mucilaginibacter sp.
ACCGAAATAGTAGATAATTAGCGCGGTCATCAGGGCTGCCGCAGTTAGGTAAATGGGAACAGACCACGATATCCCAAAAGCATAAAGCATCAGCGTGAAGCAAATAAACGCCACCACGATCGGTGTATAACTTGTCAGTTGTTTCCAGCCGAAGCGCCCGTCAGTATCCGTGAGGTACTTGATATACCAACCTGAGGTTACAATGGTGCTAATGCCGAATGCTCCGGCGAAGGTGTTGAAAAGCATGTTGCCGGTGATGAGCGATACCTCATCGAGCGAAAACTTGATTACGAAACAAGCCAGGATAGCTACCAGCAGGTTGTCGCTGGTTTTCAGTGGCCGCTTCAGGATAAAGATCAATATGGCGCCTATTGCCGCCAGCGTGATCCCTATCGTGGTGAGAAAATGCATGCCTATGAAGATTTTTGGATAAAAATAAGAAAAGGGCTGAACTGTGTCATTACTCTGCCCTGCTCTTTAATTACAGGAAATAATTTCAAACCGGCTCAACAACCGATCTCTCCTGCCTGATCTTTTCCCGGTGCATAATGCCCCATTCACTTAAGGTCGTTAAAACAGGGTCGAGTGAATTGCTGTACTCCGTCAGTTCGTACTCGATGATCACAGGGGTTTGGGTAAAGACGTTCCGTTTTAAAAAACCATTCATCTCCAGTTCCCTCAGTTCGTGAGATAATACCCTTGCCGAAATACCGGTGATGGTACGCTGCAATTCGTTAAAGCGTTTATTTCCTCCTTTGAGGGCAATGATGACCCTCAATTTCCATTTGCCGCCAACAACATAAAGTGCATCACCTATCCCGGTTAATGCCCGTGTGCACTCTTCTTTTGAATGAATTTGTCTCATGATCTCTATCCCTGGTTACAGTTCCACTATACAAAAGGTTAGTACTAACCTTTTGTATAGTACTAACTTTTTATAACCAAATGTACATAGTTTTGCCTTATCAAAAAAACAAAATAATGAAAGCAATTAAAATTACTTACTGGGCAACTACCACCATTGTCACGATAATGATGCTTTACTCTTCTTATGCTTACCTGACACAGGATGCGCTGGTGCAGGCATTTCATCACCTTGGGTATCCTGATTATTTCAGGGTGGAACTGGCTATCGGCAAACTGATCGGCGCTATTTTACTCATCGCACCTGTTTCGGCCCGCATTAAAGAGTGGGTATATGCCGGCTTTATTATAACCTTTATTTCAGCTTTTATCGCTCATACCGTTTCGGGCGATCCTGTCAATTATCGCATAATGCCTGTGATCTTCGTGGTGTTACTGATCGCCTCTTATGTGACTTACCACAAACGCAACCCGTCCTTAAAAACCGCTTAATCTGATAACTCTATTATAAAAACATCAAAAAAATGAAAAAGATACTAAATGTCATATCCAGTGCAAGGGGCGCAGCCTCTAACAGCACACAATTAGCAGCCGCAATTATTAGAAGATTGACAGATCACTACCCAGGAAGCACGGTTAAATTTCGCGACCTTGTTGAGCGGCACTATCCACACCTGGAAGAATCGCACTTAAATGCATTCTTTGCGCCTGCCGAAATTAATACGCCGGAATTCAAGGAAGCAACCCAACATTCTAACGAAGCTATAAAAGAAATACTTGAAGCAGATATCATCGTAATAGGCGTACCAATCTACAATTTCCATATCCCTTCTGCACTCAAAGCATGGCTGGATCACCTTGTCCGTGCCGGCAAAACGTTTTCTTATCAAACCGGTCAGCCGGAAGGTCTGGTAAAAAACAAAAAGGTTTACCTTGCTATTGCATCAGGCGGCGTTTATTCGGATGGCCCGATGAAGGCTTATGACTTTGCTGAACCTTACCTGAGAACAATTCTTGGATTTATAGGCATCACTGATGTTACCACTTTCAGGGTGGAAGGCACCAGCGTGCCTGATTTGAAAGAAACTGCAATGCAAAAGGGTATTGATAGTATTGCGGTGTAACGTTCGTTATGTCAATTGCGAGGCGCAGGGCGGGTGGCGTGAGGGTACGAAAAAGAGGGTTTCATGCTGAGGCGCTCGAAGCATGGTGGGCAGGCCTCTGCGCACCGCACTTCGACTGAGCTCAGTGTGACACTCATCTTTTTATCTCAGTTAATCAAGCACCATTTCCAAACAATAACCATTCACCGGGGTTTTCTATTCATGTTCACTATTCATGAAATTGCCAACGGTTTAAAAGAGATGGTAAGCGAACAAAAGTTTGTTGATGCCTACCAGCTATTATTTTCTGAAGATGCAGAAAGCATCGACCCGCTAAATACCAGCGGGCAACCTTTAAAGGGATTAGCCACATTGTTAGCGCGGGAAAAGGATTTCCTGTCCCGCATCATTGCCATAAATAAGATCACCCTGTCGGAGCCGATTATTGCCGGCAGTTATTTTACACTGAGCCTTAAAATGTCATTCGAAGTAAAAGGACAGGGCCACATGGAAGTAGAGGAAATCTGCCTTTACAAAGTAAAAGACGGCAAGATCATCAGCCAGCAATTTTTTATAGGCTAAGCTGGCTTGTCACCATGTTATCATTCTTTGGTTTGCGCTTTAATATCAAGGCAGCCAGCAAAGACATAACAATTCCTACCGGTAAGATCTCCATATAAGTAAACATGGCGTTAAACAATGGATTTCTATACATTTCGCCGTTACTTTTGTTGACTGCCATCTGCTGTTGAATTTGAGCCTGGGTCGCCCCATGTGCCTTCAAATCACGAATGATATGCGCTGAATATTTTTCGTAGAAATCTGGTATAAAAAAGTAGTAGTCGATCTGCCACACGATCACATAAATTGTTGATGCTACCAGAGTAATAAGCAAACCGATCTTTAATGATTTTCCAAAGGTGATGATGCCGGAGTTATGCTTATCCCTGTAATTTTTTACCCCGACAAATATCATAGAAAAGGCTACAACCATGCTGCTATAACCCAGCAGCATACTGCCCACACTGCCCTCGAAGTCGGAACCGGCAATACAACCAGAAATGGATGCAAGCATCATTGAGGTAACTATCAAACCGGCTATTGACCCGCAAATAATAATGATCTTCTTCATTGTTTTAATGTTTTGGTTTGCTCAAAATTGATAATCGGCGGTGTATTTCGGGTCATACTTTAGGGTGATTTTGCGGAAAACCCGGCATTTTGGTACTAAAGTATGATGTAATTTAAGGTATTATACTCAAACGTTTGGCCATATCTACCGCCTGTGTACGGCGTTTCACTTCCATCTTCTCAAATATTTGTGCCGAATGCGTTTTAATGGTATTTAAGGATACAAATAAACGTTCGGCAATTTCCTGGTTGCTCAGGCCATCGGCCATTAACTGTAAAACTTCCAGCTCGCGTTTGCTCAGGTTGAGCCGGCGCACTTCGTCTTCATTTAAGATAAAATCCGGACCGGTTGCCAGGACTACTTTCTTCTCAATGATTACTGTCTCCACTTTTGGTTTTCTGATCTTCAATGCGAGCCAAATACCCAAAGCGGTAAATAGCACCGCTATTATACCTAAATAAATATCCAGTTGCTGATCGAGCAGGATATAGCGCGTCTCGAGCCATTTCAATAAAAATAGTAAAACAGCCAGTGCAATACCGTAAATGATAATTTGCTTGTTCTTTGCCAATGAGTTCAGGATCAGTGCTTATAAAATTAATCTAAAATAGCTATCCGGCAAATTGAAATTTTACAGTTATTGGAGGCTGTTAACCGGATATTCAAATTTGAGTATTTAACACTGGAGAAGTACTGACAGTATTTTGACAGCACTAATGAAAACTTAACTAACTGAAAAACAAGCGTTAACAGATGTTCACGCCGTTCATATGTCGTGAACATGAACACCAGAATGTTAAAGCACCAGTTGGGCGTATAATTTTTCAAGTGTTTCAGCAGGATCAACACATAAACCCGGGTGTACTTTGGAGGTCTGCACCACAGTACTGCGTGTAGCGCTCAACCACCTGAAGCGGGAAGGTATATCCAACTGGGCTATCGGCCCACCGTCTTTGCTACCCCGACAAATTTCGGCAAAGGAATGCAGGTGCCCCTTTAATTCATCAATATCTATTTTATTGGAAAAAGAGCAAAGGCGATGCTCGTCCACTGAGCACATACATTGCAGAAACTTCAGTTTGGGACAATAAAGGATCACTCCTACATTGAGGAATTCCTCGCGTTCTACCTGTGGCACCACGCGGATAACGGCATACTCAAACAGGTTATTCTCTTGCATGTTGTGCCTCCTTTACAAAAATAGCCGATGCCGCTATACGGGTTTCTAAAAATTGTGCATAAACTGATCGCACTTCATCTGGAGCTTCCAGCCATTCGTTTTTGATCCAGTCATCAGGTATTAATGAAACTATAGAGCGGATGGCTTCCGGTGTTAAAATCGACTTAAATTCTTCATCTACTGCCTCCAGCTCTGATGCGCTTGATAATAACACGTGATCTTTTACCTGTAAAAATGGCCGAACTGCCTGTTCCTTCCAGTTGTCCCAGGAATGGTGAAAGTATAATGCTGCACCGTGATCGATCAGCCACAATTCCTTATTCCAGGTCAGCATATTGGTGTTACGCGGTGTACGATCGACATTAGTGAGCAGGCAATCCATCCAAACGATTTCCGATGCCAGTCTCGGGTCGACTTTTGTTACAGCAGGATCAAAAGTAATGGCACCAGATAAATAATGTAGCCCTAAATTTAGTCCTACGCT
>DATHLW010000228.1:0-2943 GCA_035487675.1 Mucilaginibacter sp.
TTATTCCTTTAATAGTCAGGCATGCACTTCCGAATCTGATTAATAAAGCCTATCTTTGCGCCAAATTTAGGAGCGGCATTTTCATGCAAAAAATCAGAAATATAGCGATCATCGCACACGTTGACCACGGCAAAACTACGCTGGTTGATAAAATCTTACATAGTTGCGCCATTTTCAGGGATAACCAGGATACAGGCGAGTTGATATTGGATAATAACGACCTGGAACGCGAACGAGGTATTACCATCGTATCGAAAAACGTTTCGGTAATGTATAAAGATGTTAAGATCAACATTATTGATACACCGGGCCACGCCGACTTTGGCGGTGAGGTTGAACGTGTATTGAAAATGGCCGACGGTGTATTGCTGCTTTGCGATGCTTTTGAAGGCGCCATGCCCCAAACCCGCTTCGTTACTCAAAAAGCTTTGGCTTTAGGCCTGAAACCTATTGTGGTAGTAAACAAGGTAGATAAAGAAAACTGCCGTCCCGAAGAGGTTTATGAACAGATATTTGAATTGTTCTTTAACCTTGAGGCTACTGAAGATCAGCTGGATTTCCCGGTGATCTACGGTTCATCAAAACAAGGCTGGATGAGCACGGACTGGAAAAAGCCTACGGAAGATATATTTCCATTGATGGATGCTATCCTGGCAAATATCCCTCCGGCACCTGTTAGCGAAGGTACTTTGCAGATGCAGATCACTTCGCTGGATTATTCCTCGTTCGTGGGCCGTATAGCTATTGGCCGCGTAGCAAGGGGAACTATCAAAGAAAATCAACCGGTATCATTGGTGAAACGTGATGGCAAGATCCAAAAAACCAGGATCAAGGAGCTTTATACTTTTGAAGGTTTAGGCAAGGTGAAAGTAACCGAGGTTAAATCGGGCGATATTTGTGCGGTTGTTGGTATTGAAGGATTTGATATTGGCGATACCATTGCTGATTTTGAAAACCCGGAACAACTGGCTGTTATCAAGATAGATGAGCCTACGATGAATATGCTCTTCACCATTAACACCTCACCGTTTTTTGGTAAAGAAGGCAAATTTGTGACCTCACGCCACCTCCGCGACAGGTTGCTGAAGGAAATGGAGAAAAACCTTGCGTTAAAGGTGATCGAAACCGAGTCGCCGGATTCATACCTGGTTTATGGCCGTGGTATCCTGCACTTATCGGTGTTGATCGAAACCATGCGCCGTGAAGGTTACGAATTACAGGTAGGCCAGCCGCAAGTTATTATCAAAGAAATTGACGGCGTTAAATGCGAACCTATCGAAACGCTGATAGTAGATGTTCCCGGAGAAGTTGCCGGTAAGGTAATTGAACTGGTAACGCAACGTAAAGGTGATTTGCTGGTTATGGAACCAAAAGGCGACTTGCAGCACTTAGAATTTGATATTCCTGCACGCGGTATCATCGGCTTGCGTAACAACGTACTGACTGCTACCGGTGGCGAAGCTATCATGGCACACCGTTTCAAAGCATACGAGCCATGGAAGGGTACTATTCCAGGCCGTTTAAATGGTGTTTTGGTGTCGATGGATACCGGTAAAACTACTGCTTTTGCTATTGACAAATTACAGGACAGGGGCCGTTTCTTTATTGATCCGGGTGTGGATATTTACGAAGGACAGGTTTTAGGCGAGCATATCCGCGATAATGACCTGGTGATCAACCTGACAAAAGGCAAGCAATTAACCAACATGCGTGCGTCAGGCAGCGATACCAACGTGAGGATTGCACCGGCTATTAAATTCTCGCTGGAAGAATCAATGGAATATATCCAGGCTGATGAATATATCGAGGTTACCCCTCAAAGCATCCGTATGCGGAAAATATACCTCAATGAGAACGAACGGAAAGTGAATGCTAAGAAGTTTGTGAATCAGTAAGATATTAAATAATCAATTTAATGGCCTCATTGTGAATAGCTTTGAGGCTATTTTTTTTAAAAATTATTTTTTTTGGAATAGTATTTGGCTATCTTTGAGAGGGAAATCCAAACCTTATCAAATTTTATGAAAAAACTATTCGTTCTGTCACTGCTTTTTTTAAGCGTGACCCTATTGGTATCGTCATGTGTAAAGGACGTAAAAACTGAACCAGACCAATCAGTACAAATCAATTTTAATACTGCAACTCTTGAATCCGGAATGACCAAGCAACTGGTTTGCAAAAATTATTCGGCTGCCGACCTAATCTGGACCTCATCAGACTCAACTGTTGCAGATGTAAACGTAACCGGTATGATAACCGCCCACAAACCGGGTACTGCCACTATCAATGTAAAAAGTAAAGCCCACGCTGTTTCTGCTACCTGCACGGTGACTGTTGTTCAGTCTAAAGCAACCGATGTCGGCGTAGGTGCCGATGGTTCGGTGTACGTTGTGGGGGATGACAGTGTATCTGCTACCGGTGGGTATAGCATTTATAAAGTTGATAGCTGCGGTTGCAGGCATAAGTTGCCTGATGTTGGGGCGATCAGAGTAGCTGTGTCGCCACAGGGAGTTGCCTGGGTGGTTAGTAAATCAAACCTGATATTCCGTTACAACAGTAATACTAAAGCCTGGGATCAGATGCCTGGTACAGCTACTGATGTCGGCATCGGCGCTGATGGCTCGGTATTTATAATAGGTACTGAATTTGCTACCATAACAGGTGGAAACATCATTGAGAAATGGAATGGCTCGGGCTGGGATAAGATGCCGGATTGCGCTGGTGTGCACATTGCAGTTGACCAGCACGGAACCCCATGGGTAGTTAATAAATCGAATATTGTTTTCCAATACGGCGGTACTTATCTGTGGAACCCAATTTATGGAATTGATGGTAATGATATTGGTATCGGTGCTGATGGTTCTGTGTATGTAACAGGTAAAGACTCTACATCAGCTTCTTATAACCCGCCTGTGTACAAACTGCAGGGTGGCTCAACCTGGA
>DATHLW010000229.1:0-2511 GCA_035487675.1 Mucilaginibacter sp.
GGCACTTTCTCTTACGTAAATCAATCCGAGTCGGGATTTAAATTAAAGGGAGATGTGAGAAGTGTTATCAATATCAATAATACCTGGCTATTTGGTATTAATCAGCAACCGGTAAGAGCATATCAGATGAATAACCAATGAAAAGAAAACTGATCATTTTTTCTTGCCTGCTGGCAGTGCTTTGTTCAAATAATAATTGCACGGATACCGGTTCAAAACCAAAAGTTGACGCCCGGGATATCAGCCGTGTTATTACAACAATGACACGCATTATGGTGCACGATGTCACGAACCCTCCGTTATCGGCAAGATTTTTCTCATATGCTTGTTTAGCAGGCTTTGAAGTAGTTGCAGAAAATGACCCAAAGGAAAAATCGTTACAATCCGCTTTAAACGGTTATCCGCATTTTAAAGCACCATCAACCAAAGGGTATGATTATCAATTAAGCGCCTTGCTCGCCATGATGGAAACGGCAGCAAAACTTCAGCCTTCGGGAAGCTTAATGGTTCAGTATAAGCAACGTTTTTTGGACTCATGCCGCTCGCTTGGATACGAAAAAGACGTCATTGATAGCTCAGAAAATTATGCCAAATCTATCAGCAGGCAGATACTGGCCTATGCCAAAGCCGATAAATATAACCGCATAAGCAATTATACACGGTATAGCCTTAAAAATACAGACGGCAGCTGGTCTCCAACCCCTCCTGCATATATGACCCCTGTAGAGCCTTATTTTAATACGATTCGTCCTTTTGCACTGGATTCAGCTTCGCAGTTTAAATCAGCCCCGCCTGTGCCTTTTTCCACAAACAAGCAATCACAGTTTTACACATACATGCAGCAGTCTTATCAGCTGAAATTGACCCCTGAACAACGGGCAATTGCCGGTTTCTGGGATTGTAATCCTTTTGCTGTAGAAGATGATGGTCATATGATGGTGGGATTAAAGAAAATATCTCCGGGTGCTCATTGGCTGGGTATCACAGGAATTGCGTGCGCCCAGGCAAAGGTCGGTTTCCCAAAAGCAATGGAGATACACACTATGGTATCAATTGGACTGATGGATAGCTTTATCTGTTGTTGGGACGACAAATACCGGCATAATCGTATCCGGCCCGAAACTGCTATCCGGCGATATCTTGATGCAAACTGGAAACCCTTGTTGCAAACCCCGCCATTTCCCGAATACCTGAGTGGCCATTCATGCATATCGGCGACCTCTGCCGTACTGTTGAGCCATTATTTGGGAGATCATTTTGAGTATACAGATACCGTTGAAGAGCAATACGGTATAAAGCCCCGCAAATTTCACTCATTTAATGAAGCAGCTATCGAGGCAGGCATATCGCGATTTTACGGTGGTATACATTTTAGAGATGCGATTGATAATGGCCGGCTGCAGGGGATTGAAGTCGGTAATTGGATCCTTAAGAGAATAGCACACTAGCACGGTGTAGTTTCTTATAACGGTCTTTGGATGGTTTTTATTTATGAGATTGGAATCTTCTGTTCAAACAATGATGCAGATTCATAATTTTCTTCCGAAACGGGGCCGCCTTGCGGCCTGAATCTGGCGCTGCTTAAAAATCCTGAATAAATTCAGTCTTTGAGCCGCTGCGATCTGTCGTCAATCCATATTCCTTTTGTAAAAAAAATGCTACAAATATTTATATTGCAATCGGAAAAAATCTTAATATTGACTTAATTATTTCTTAATTGAGTACACTAAGGCAAATATGTCCGTATGCGATTCATATAGTGATGTTGAATTAACTACGCTGCTGAAACAGGGTAATTTAGATGCTTTTACCTCCATTCACAGAAGGTATTATGGCATTTTATATAGCCATGCTTATAAGAGATTGCAGGATAGGGAAGAGGTTAAGGATATTCTGCAGGAGCTTTTTTCTTGTTTGTGGAACAACAGGGAGTCAATAAATTTTAATGTTAACCTTCAGGCATACTTATATACTGCAGTCAGGAACAGAATATTAAATGTCTTCAAACGCCAAAAGGTCAGATCAGACTATGTAGAATCTTTCCGGAAGTTTATTGAAAATAACGAACCAACCCCTGACGAAACGCTGAGGCTGAAGGAACTAATAATTATAATAGAAGCAGAGGTCAATACACTGCCTCCTCAAATGAAGTTAATATTTGAAATGAGCCGGAATGCAAAGCTTTCTCACAAAGAAATTGCCCAAGAACTTAATATTAGCCCCCTAACAGTAAAAAAACAGGTAAATAATTCGCTCAGGATATTGAGGATTAAGCTGGGTACTCTTTTTTTAATGCTCTTTTTGTAATTTTTTCTTTTTTCATCTACTCCCACCCTTGTTTTCAGTTGTATAGGTCATAAATAGGGATAATATATCCTTCAGACATTATGCAATCTAAAGAAATAGAAAACTTAATCGAAAAATATAACAAAGGTAATGCTACGCCCGAAGAAAAGGCTTTAGTGGAATCATGGTATTTAAAATATGAGCCATCCAAGCCTTATCTGTTAC
>DATHLW010000230.1:0-3889 GCA_035487675.1 Mucilaginibacter sp.
CAGTGAACCTGATCCAGGTGAAGCAGTAGCTGAGGCACCTGTTGCAGAGCCAGAACCGGTTAAAGAGGCTAAGCCTGCTAAAAAAGCGAAAGCGCCTGCAAAGGCGAAGGCTGAAGTAGCGGAAGATGCAGTTGCACCAAAAGTTGCTAAGGCGAAGAAGAAGTAATTAAATAATATAATAGTGGGGTCATGCCGAACTTGTTTCGGCACCCCACATGCTAAGTCTGCACTTTGCAGAGAAGCCATGAAGGTTAATAGAACTTTTACATCTCTAGTTGATCTTTTAAATCCTTCATCTCCGGATTTACTGATTTAATCAAATTGATTTTCCAGTCCTGATGCCAATTTTTTAATTGCTTCTCCCTGTCAATCGCATCAGTTATCCGCTCAAAGTATTCATAATATATTAGATCGTATAACCTGTACTTCTTTACGAAATAGAGAGCCTTCCCCATTAATATGTTGCCAAACCCTTGCCTCAAGATTGCTTGTCACACCAATATAAAATGTTGTCCTGTATTTATTGGACATAATATAGACATACCCTTGTTTGTATAGCATAAGATAAGGTTAGGATTGATTTTAGGGTTTAATTTAATAAAATTTCCAATAATCAATTCGTTTACTAAGCAAGTGGGCTACCTTTCTGATGGGGTGCCGACACAAGTTCGGCATGACGGGGGGATTTATGGGAATTCTAACTCTCAACAATCCATCTGCACACATTTCTCATCCGAGAACTCCGGCTCAAAAGTGCTGTGGCTGATGGATAAATGTTCCAGGCGGTGCCTCAGGTCATGTTTGATACTGTCGAAAGAAGAAACGGCATTTTGGTCAATTACTAAGTGCGCTGTTAACGCATTTTCGGTAGTGCTTAATGCCCATACGTGGATATGGTGAACGTCTACAACACCTTTGGCTTTCATTAATTCCTGTTTGATCTTCTCAATATCCATTTCCTTCGGTACGCCATCCATTTCGAGCCTTAAACTATCGATCAATAGGCTCCAGGTACCGCGTAGGATCACTATCGCAACGATTAAACTCACTGCGCTGTCGATCCAATATAAATGAGTAAAATATATGATAAGCCCGGATATTACTACACCAAATGATACAATAGCGTCTACCGCCATATGGAGATAAGCCCCTTTTACATTCAGGTCTTTGTCTTTGTCCTTCACAAAAAGCCAAGCAGTGACCGCATTGATGCCTATACCCGCAAAGGCTACCCAGGCCATGGTCCCCCCCGCAATAGTTTCAGGGTGAATAAAACGCATTACCGCTTCGTAACCAATAAATCCCACTGCAATAAAAAGTACAAGAGCATTAAAGAAGGAAACAATAATGGTTGAGCGTTTATAGCCGTATGTGTATTCCTGGTTAGCGGTTACTTTACTTAGCTTGAATGCTAATAGCGCCAGGGCCAGACCGGCTACATCACTCAGGTTATGCCCCGCATCAGTTAACAGGGATAGCGAATGGCTCCACAAACCCGCTATCACTTCAAGCACCACAAAAGCTGAATTTAAAATGATACCCACAATAAAAGCGGTATTTAAATTATCGAGCTTTGGCGCATGGTCATGATGATGGTGACCGTGGCCATGCGAGTGTGAATGAGAGTGCGAATGATCGTGACCTGCTGACATGCAGGCAAATTTAGTATTTTAAAATCAGATTAATGATCCATCTGAAAAATGCAAAGTATAATATGATCAGCAATAACAAATATTTTACAGCATAATACAGCTTAATATTATAGGCCTTGATGCGCTTGCTAAGCAATCTGATACAGACGTTTCTGCCTTTTTAGTCAGGGGTGATGATAGGGTTCCCCCTTGATAATAGTAAAGGCACGATAAAGTTGTTCAACAAAAAATAAACGTACCATTTGGTGCGAAAAAGTCATCCGCGACAGCGAAAGTTTGTCATGTGCCCGCTGATAGACGGACTGATCAAATCCATAAGGGCCGCCTACTATAAAAACCAGGTTGGCCACCGAACCGATCGCTTTTTTGTCAATATAAGCTGCAAATTGAGAGGAAGATAGCTCCAGCCCTTTTTCGTCCAATAGGATGATATAATCGGTAGGCAACAGCTTTTTGAGAATCAATTCGGCTTCTTTTACTTTTTGCTGTTCCTGGGTTAGGGCTTTGGTGTTTTTTAGCTCAACTATCTCGGCAATTTCAATTTTAGTATAATGCTTTAGCCTTTTTACGTATTTATCAATCCCTTCTTTTAAATAGGCGTCCTCTGTTTTGCCAACTATCAGCAGGGTAATTTTCATTTTTTTGTTGTAAAGTTGTAAAGTTGTCCCGATAGCTATCGGGATGCTGCAAAGCTTGTCACATTTCAACATCAAAATTAAAACAAATCAGTGGAACAAAATATCATTAATGATTACAGGGCAAGAGTAGAAGCAGCCAGTCAGCAGGTAAATAAATATAAAAAGCTGGCAGATCAATATTCATTAATGCGGCTTGGTGTATTTGCTCTGATGATAGTCGCCATATATTTCGCTGTCAAATTGGATAACTTCACAATTATAGCGGTTTCGTTTGCTTTATTGATATTTTGCTTTGCATGGCTCGTGTCACGTCAAAGTGAATTTGAACTTCAAGAAGAGTATTTTCAGAACCTGCTAAAGGTGAATGAAAACGAGATACAAAGCATAATTAATCACCATAATATCTATAATAAGGGTTCGCAATTTATAGATGACAAACACTTTTATAGTTCCGATTTGGACATCTTTGGTGAGGCCTCGTTATTTCAGTTGATCAATCGCGCCTCAACTTCTACAGGCAACAATAAACTTGCTGACTGGTTAAAGTCTCCTGGCGAAAAAAGCGAGATATTATCAAGACAGTCGGCAGTTCGTGAACTGGCCGACAAAAACGACTGGAAGCAGGAAATACAGGCTAAGCTTTTGTTTGCTGCCAAAGATGATACTGACCAGTTGCAAAAGCTTTTTATGTATTTGCATATCCCTTTGGAATTGCCGGGTGAGCGTTGGTTAAAAGCATATATCAAAATAGCCCCATTTCTGCTAACAGGGACACTCGTGTTTGGATGCTTCTATCGGGTTGGATGGATAGTGGCTATTGTTATAGCCATATTAAATTTGCTGATTTTAGCCTCAAAAGGAAGTTATATAGCCAAATCGAGTGTGATTGCCGATAAAATAGGTATGGTGCTAACCAATTATTCACGTGTGTTTCAAAGTATTGAAACAGGGCAGTGGGAGGCAGGCAGATGCAATGACCTGGCTCAAAAGCTTAAAACCGGGTACACTTCACGAAAAATAAAAGAATTAGCAACGCTGATCAATAAGCTGAATTACAACCTGGTAATGATAGTTGGTTTTCTATTAAACGTATTTTTCTTATGGGCATTGAAACAAGTAATCGCTATTGAAAACTGGAAGCGTAACAATGAGCATAACTTTGAGGAAGCTTTTGATGTGATCGCCGAATACGAAGCGCTAATCAGCCTGGCAAGCTTGCGAATTAATTATCCTGATTGGTGTTTCCCTGAGATCATCGAAGGCGAAAACTATACGGTGACAGCCAAACAAATCGCCCACCCATTGATCAGCATCGATAACCGCATAGCCAATGACTATGAATTAACGGATACTTTCAAGATCGATATTATAACCGGCTCCAATATGGCGGGTAAGAGTACATTCTTACGCACTATTGGTATTAATACAGTACTGGCCTTATGCGGTGCACCGGTTTGTGCTGCTTTAATGCAGGTATCTGTAGTTACTGTATTAAGTTACATGCGCATCAAGGATTCATTGAATGAAAGTACTTCGACCTTTAAAGCTGAACTTGACCGTCTGCAGATGTTGCTAGCCGCTGTGGATAGTGATGCAAAA
>DATHLW010000231.1:0-3171 GCA_035487675.1 Mucilaginibacter sp.
TTTAGCAGTGAATCCTTGTCTATAGGCTGAACACGGTCATAATTCTTCAGATCGTTATAAGCATCAATAAAATGAGTATCCGGCTGCAGTATCAGTGATCCGGGATGCTTGTCAAGCCATGCACTTAGTGTGGATTGTTCACAGGTTATCTCCTTAAGCTTTGCGCCCTGCATCGGTCCCGCAGCCGCCTCTCCGGTAGCCTGGTACCACCATGTACCACTGCTCTCATCTTCAATAACCGCATTGTAGTGCCTTGCCCCTACCAACCTGAAGTTTTGACGAACACCATTTATGATTGGGCTATAAACCCTGCCCGAGCGGCACATGGTACAATAAGTAACCAAAACAGGCAGTTTACCTACGCTATCCTGTATCTTGTGATGATAGCCTAAATAAACAAGCGGATATGCTTTGGCAATGCCATTGCTTACTACGCCGATCACTATGTTGCTTTCGGGTACTTTATTATCTATCGCGTTAGCAAATTTTACGTCCAGCGGCTCTTCAAACATAGCTGAGGCTTTGTATGCTACATCGGTCACATACAAACTGCCCAGGCCTAATACTAAAACAGCGCCCTTAATAATCTTACCTTTCGAAGTATTAGCCGTGAAATACTTTATTAGATACCATATCAATATTAACCCCCCGACGATACGCAAGGGTAATATTACCTTTTCAAGATAGTAACAGAGTTTTATCGCCTCCAGGTTCTGGCTGCCGGGGAACGGCATTAACAGGTAAGCGTGCAGCAAACCGGGGAAAAACAGCAGAAATAAGCCTGCCCAGAATAAAAATGGCCTGGTATTCCTTATCCTCATCTTCAATTACTCTTTCCGGGATAAAATTGGTTTATAACAAGCTAAAGATATTAATTTATTAAATAAAAAGTCAAATAATTTACTTCATGTTACCAATATGGTTACAAATGCTTATATTTGCGATAATGCGTGTTATTGCTGTTAAAACCTTAAAAGATTATGCAAAAGAATATCATCAGGCTGAACAAGCATTATACAGCTGGTATGATGAGGCCGCAATTGCTGAGTGGAATAACGCGGCCGAACTTAAGGCACAGTATAGAAATGCATCAATAATTAATAATAAAAGGGTGGTATTTAATATCCATGGCAATAGTTTCCGTTTGATCGTTGATATAGAGTATCGCCTGAAAATTGTCTTTATTGTGTGGTTTGGAACCCATAAGCAGTATGACAACATTAACGTTAAAACAATAAGTTATGTTAAAGCCAATTAAAACAGAAGAGCAATATAACCATGCATTAGCACGTGTATACGAGTTAATGCAAAAGGATATTAAACCAGACTCTGCAGAATCTGATGAGTTGGAAATATTAAGCATACTTGTCAAAGAATTTGAAATAGAGCGCTATCCAGTTCCCTCACCAAATCCAATAGATGCTATTAAATTCCGGTTGGACCAAATGGGGTTGTCTGAAAAGGAATTAGGAGAGATACTTGGATACCGTTCCCGCAAATCCGAGATCCTTTCAGGTAAAAGAAAGTTAAGCCTTGCTATGATCCGTAAGCTTAATGAAGTTTTACATATTCCGGCAGAGATATTGATCCAGGCATATTAAACTTGTTGCCGGATTTTTTACTTTCATTTTACGCCTTCTAATTTGCTATATCATAGTTTTGTAGCTATGGAAAAAATGAAGATCGAGATATGGTCTGACGTGATGTGCCCATTTTGTTATATCGGCAAACGCCGTTTTGAGGATGCTCTGCAACAGTTTGAACACAAGGACCAAGTTGAAATAGAGTGGAAAAGCTTTCAGCTTAACCCAAACATGAAGACCGATCCAAGCCTTAACATTAACCAATACCTGGCTGATGTAAAAGGCTGGAATATTGATTACGCCCGCAGCATGAATGATCATGTGACCGAAATGGCAGCACAGGTTGGGCTGAAATATGATTTCGACAAAGCGGTAGTAGCCAACAGTTTCAAATCCCACAGATTAAGTCATCTTGCCAAAAAGCACGGTTTGGGCGATGCTATGGAAGAAGCCTTATTCAAAGCTTACTTCACCGATGGAAAAAATATTGATGATAAACATACATTGACCGAATTGGGTATTTCCATCGGATTAAATGCAGATACAATAAAACAAACACTGGATAGTAACGACTTTACTGATGCAGTAAAGCATGATATTGCCGAGGCTCAATATTTAGGTATTAGTGGCGTGCCATTTTATGTAATGAACAATAAATATGGCGTTTCCGGTGCGCAGGCTGTTCCGGTCTTCTCAGAAACGCTGGAAAAATCATTTACAGACTGGCAGCTGGAAAATGCAAAACCAAAGCTGACCATCATCGAGAGTGAAAGCTGCAGCCCGGAAGGCGATTGCGGTTAATTTAGTCCGATATTTCCAAACCCGATAAACGTTTCCGGGTTATATCCTAAATAAAGTTTGCTTTTATTTCAAATTTACTATCTTTGTAATAGATGAACTTAGTGTATTTTTTACACTAATATTTTATCGCGATGGATACAGCTATTAATCAATCATTTACAACATCACGCCTGGCGCTTCGGATTGCCGTTGGCGCTATGTTTTTTATGTCGGGATTATGCTTTGCAAGCTGGGCATCACGTATACCAGGCATTCAGCAAACCCTCCATTTGTCCGATGCAGGTTTAGGCGGCGTATTACTCGCCATCCCAACCGGACTTATGTGTTCGCTGCCTTTCACCGGGTGGATCATCACCAAAATTGGCAGCCGGAAACTGCTTATCATAGCTATTATTTCATACGCCTGCTTACTGGTAGGTATTGGGGCCGCTCGTACACCATTAGAACTCATAGCCTGCCTATGGTGCTTTGGTTTTGCTGGTAACGCAGCCAATATTGCTGTAAATACGCAGGCAGTAGCGGCAGAAAAGCTGTACGAAAAACCCATCATGGCCTCATTTCATGGTATCTGGAGCCTGGCGGGGTTTACAGGGGCGGGTATCGGTATTTTTATGATCGGGCAGAATATCATTCCATTTCATCACTTTATTGTTATCCTGGTATTGATCGTTATTGGCGTTATTGTTACCTCACGGCAGTTGGATAATGACAGCGATCAATCTAAGCACCAGGATGTCGTGGTATTGTCTATCCGCGACAGGTTAAAAACATTGGTACCACTCCTTAA
>DATHLW010000232.1:0-4160 GCA_035487675.1 Mucilaginibacter sp.
TGCGGGGTAATTAAAAAATATTAATTCAACAATAAAAAAGGACCATAGGCCCTAAAACTGGTCTGTGGTCCTTTTGTTTTTATATAGATTTGTTTTCGGATCTTTCCACCTCAAATCTGAAATCTAAAATCAAAATGTCTCAAGGTTCAAATTTTGTCGATTATGTGAAGATATGCTGCCGTTCAGGTCATGGCGGGGCTGGCTCTGCACATTTGCATCGCGATATTTTAACCTCTAAGGGCGGCCCTGATGGCGGAGATGGCGGACGTGGTGGTAATGTGATAGTAAAAGGCAATGCCCAGTTATGGACACTGCTTCACCTTAAATTCCGTAAGCATGTTATCGCCGGTGATGGCGATTCGGGCGGAAGCTCGTTACGCTCAGGTAAAACAGGGCGGGACGAGATACTGGAAGTCCCATTAGGTACCATCGCTAAAAATGCCGAAACAGGGGAGATATTATTTGAGATCACCCAGGATGGCGAAACTAAAACACTGACACCCGGCGGAAGAGGGGGATTAGGTAACTGGCACTTTAAATCATCCACACAACAAACCCCGCGCTTTGCCCAGCCAGGAGAAGACGGCAAGGAAGACTGGAATATACTGGAATTAAAACTACTGGCCGATGTAGGTTTGGTAGGTTTCCCGAATGCAGGTAAATCAACCTTATTGTCTGTTGTTTCGGCAGCTAAGCCCGAAATAGCTGATTACGCTTTTACCACGCTTGTGCCTAACCTCGGTATTGTGGCTTATCGCGGCAGCAAATCATTTGTTATGGCTGACATCCCAGGCATTATTGAAGGGGCATCACAGGGCAAAGGATTAGGTTTCCGCTTTTTGCGCCATATCGAGCGTAATTCGGTACTGCTGTTTATGGTGCCTGCTGATACCAGCCGGACGATAAAGGAAGAATACCAGATACTATTAAGAGAATTAGAGGAGTATAATCCCGAATTGATACACAAACCCCGTGTACTGGCAATCACTAAAGCCGATTTATTAGATAGGGAATTGCAGGAGGAGATGAGGAAGGAAGTGCCGGCAGGTGTCCCATCGGTCTTTATATCTTCAGTTGCTCAGAAAGGGATTGATGAATTGAAGGATATGCTCTGGAAAGAAATCAATAGATAGGATTATCGTGTTAGACGGTAAATTATTTACTGATGATGAACTGAAATAAACTAAAGATAATAGGCCATGTTCCATTTTCTACACTCAGATCTACACATTCAAATTTTGTAAATAGCTGTATACTGGAACATTCCATTTTATTGGTTTCACCATCAAAAAGTTTTTGTAATTCAACCTTCTCAAATTCATTTAAACTGAACTGGGTTGTTTCATCATTTCCTAAAATGAGTAGCCTTTTATCAGTTAAAACCCAGCCTAATAAAGGGTTTGAATAAAAATACAGTATTGGAACCTCCCTTAATCCAAGTCTGATTTTTTTCAATATGATATCTTTGGTATATGAATCAATTTCACTCCAAAGTTTAGTTAATTCAGCCTTAGTCTTGCTTCTTTTAAATTTCGCTTCAATTGTGCCGGGACTTTTCATCGTTTAAGATTTGTCTTAACGATCTTACTTCGCCTCATACATCACATATTTATCACTCAGCATAGACCCATACCACCCTTTGTAGTCCGGGAAACTTTTTAGGACGAACTTTTCCTTTGGCCCGGCATAACTATCCGGCAAAATAATATAGAGAGGCCCTGCATGGCCATCGTATTGATAATCATCCAGATCAATTTTCAGGTCCTCGCCGATAGGTTCTAAATTGAGCACCCGATTGTGTTTTATTTCAAGGCCGAGGTCTTTATTAACAAATACAAAGGTGGCGTTCCGTTGCTGCTGATCAAGCGCCATTATTTTGTTCAGAGAAGGTTGATCGATAGTTTGCTGGGCTATGCCCGATATGCCATGCGCACTCTTATTTTTATTGAAAGTATAACCTTTAACCATGTAAAACAGGCTGCTGATAGCTATCCCAATCCAGATCAAACCAAATAAAGTACGGTAAGGCAGTTTGAGCTTGCTGAAAAGGTAGATAGTCCCCGGTATCACTAAAAGACCAATCACCCGAAAATGCCTTCCCTCGTACGATATCGCCATTTGTCTAAGATAGACATAACTGAAAAACAGGATAGAAACGAAATAAAATATGATCAGTATCAACCTATAGTTTTGATCGCGTACTTTGCGAATGATACTTAAAACAAGCCACAAGCTTAAAACGGCGAGCACTATCAATACAATGATAGCCTGGTACTCAGTAAACAATGGTTTGCCGGTGTGATAGATCAATCCATGTGAAATATCATCGACAGAAAACCCAGAAAGCAGGGGTGAGGCTAATGGGTATGCCAACGTTTTCAAGCTGAGTTTAAGCCCTGCGGCCGTTGATGCGGGATTTTGCCCCTTCGACAGGTAAAGTAAGTAAATAGTGCCAACGGATAGGATAGCCGGTACACCTATCCAAATGCCTTTTTTTACCCATTCACTAAAGGCTTTGTTTGAGGATGACAATTTGATCCAAATGAAAAGTAATCCGGCTACATATACCCACATCACGGATGATTTGCAGAAGAAACCTATCCATCCGGCAAGCAATATAAATAATGCTAATTGCCAGCCTGCTTTTTTAAATGCGGTACAACCATAAAGAAACCACCCTGTAAATGCAAAGGATAATATTTCGCCGCCATTATAAAACACATAAGGGACAACAAAAAACTGCTGGCACGCTATAAACAGCATACTTAAAGCAGCTATTAAAGGAGTAAAACCAATCTTTTTGAAAAGTGAATAGAACCCAGTTAATCCCAATAACTGGCAGAGCGTAATGGTAATCGCTGATGCCTGCCCTATATTTATACCAAAAAGCAATTTAAAAGCATAAGGCACCAAATATTGGCCGGGCGACCACCATGTCAAAAACTCAGAAGTATTTTTTGAGATATCATCCTGGTCAGGTGTGATCATCAGGTTAAATCCACCGCCCATTTCCATTGATCTCATCACCATAAACCCATTTGCAGGGTCGGGAAAAAGGGATGGAGGAGCTATAAATGAAAGGATACCCAATATTATCGTAATGACAAAAAGGGTCCCCATAACAATTCTGGAAAGTTCTTGTTGATTAGAAAACATTATGATTCAATAACGCGCTGCCTGATCTTCACAGCAGGATTACCTTGGTATACAGAATATGCTTCCATGTTTTTGATTGCAACGGAGCCACTCGTGAGCATAGCGTGTGATGCAGCTGTAATGCCTTGATTTACTATTGCCCCGGCGCAGATCCATACGCCTTCTTCTAAAGTAACCGGGCCGGTAATCAGATCGAAAGTGGTTTTCTTGTAGTTATGGCTTCCGGTAAGAATGGTAGCACCCTGTGATATACAGGCATTTGCACCAATACGTATCATTACCAGGCTATCTAGCCACACATTCTCACCAATCCATGCATTATCTCCAATGGTTAAATTCCAGGGATATTTTATATTCACATACGGCTTGATAGCTATATTCTTACCCATTTTTGCGCCAAAAGCTCTCAGCAAAAATATTTTTAATCCGTAAACAGGGAACAGCCCCGATTTAAAAAAGAATGCGTTGGTATAATGCCACAATAGCCTTTTGAAGGCATTGCTGCCGGGATGATAGGGGTGGTTATTGTATAAAGAAAGATCGGTTTTTTGCGTCATAAACTACCATTTACTACTATTTAACTATCATTTTTGATTAACAAATAATGGGTTTTGCTATTAAAACTATTATTAAATACTATTTAATCACTATTAAATGGTGCTTTTTTGGCTAATCCTGCTGTTTTGGCCTCATATTTATCATCATGCTTTATCCAAAAGTAAATACTTATGGCAATAATGAGGTAGATGGTAATATTAAAAATGGTATGATGATCAAGTATCATTCCCGATTTTTTATCCCATAAAAGAGCCAGCAATACAAATCGAATTACATTCAGCAACTGGATGCATAGAAGACCTGAAACCAGGAAAATTAGCTTTATTTTTAATTTTTTAGGGTAAGCGATCACAAAAGCAGTAAAAAAGCTCATCACTCCCAGGCCAAGGCAACTATACACCACATCTATAGTGCCATGCCCTGCAACCAGCAGTTGAAAGTCGTTG
>DATHLW010000233.1:0-10896 GCA_035487675.1 Mucilaginibacter sp.
TATATCACTCTGCCGGCAGCCAATATAGAAACTGCTTTCTGGCTGGAAAGTGACCGTATGCTCAGCCTCGCTTTCAGTGAAAAGAGCCTTGAGGTACAGCGGAATGTAGTGATAGAAGAATTTAAACAACGTTATTTGAACCAGCCCTATGGTGATGTTTGGCTAAAGCTGCGTCCGTTGGTTTATAAAAAACACCCGTATCAGTGGGCAACAATCGGCAAAGAGATCAAACATATAGAGGATGCCCGTATAGAAGATGTGAGAGCATTTTTCAAAAAACATTATAATCCGCAGAACGCTATTATGGTGATTGGTGGTAATATTGCAACCGAACAGGCTAAACAATTGGCTGAAAAATGGTTCGGGTCTATACCTACCGGAGAAAAATATCATCGCAATTTGCCACAGGAGCCCACACAGCAAGAAGCCCGAAGGGAAACAGTTACTGCAAAAGTTCCATTGAATGATGTGTACATTGCTTTTCATATGCCCGGGCGTTTGGATGAAGGGTATTATGAGATCGACCTAATATCGGATATTTTATCAAGAGGCAATTCATCGCGGTTATATCGGACACTTGTAAAAGATAAACAGCTATTTAGCGAGATACATGCTTATAACATGGGTAGTTTCGACAGGGGCATGTTTGTGATAGAGGGGAAACCCTCCGAAAGTGTGAGCATAGAAGCGGCCGAAGCTGCTATTTGGGAAGAGCTGGAAATATTGAAACAGCAAATAGTTCCGGCCGATGAATTGACAAAGGTGAAGAACAAAACAGAATCGACAATGGTTTTTTCGGAAATGTCGTTGCTGGATAAGGCCATGAACCTTGCACAGTTTGAATTGTTAGGTGATGCGGATAACCTGAACCACGAAACTGATAAATACCTGGCCGTAACAGCCGAACAGATACAAAAACAGGCTAAAGAAATCTTTAGGAAGGAGAATTCCTCAACGTTAATTTACCTGGCTGCTTAAATATCAAAACAGAAATGAAATTAGAAAGGACCATTGCACCTGAATTTAAGACAGTAGGCCATATAGAATTAATAAAGCCAGAACTGATCAGCCTGGATAACGGTTGTAAAATATTCCGCTTTAACTCAGGTGATCAGGAATTGGTGCGTATTGAATGGATATTCGACAATCTACGTTTTGATCCGGCTAAACGGTTACTGAATGTTGCAGTAAATACCATGCTTACTGAGGGAACGTCTAAACTATCGGCTTCACAAATTGCCGATCAGATAGATTTTTATGGCGCTTTTTTGCAGGTGGACTACGGTTATGACCATTCGCAGGTTGTGCTTTATACTTTGAACCGCCACCTGGCTTCCACATTGCCGGTGTTAAAGGCAATAATTACCGACTCTGTATTCCCCGAAAATGAACTGGTAACTTTTATCCGAAACCAACAACAAAAGTTACAGGTTAGCCTTCAAAAAAATGATATTGTTGCCCGCCGCACTTTTAATAAAGCAATTTATGGTGATACCACTTATGGTTTAGGTGCCGAGTTTGATGACTATAAAATGCTTCAACGTGAAAGTATGCTGGCGCATTTCAAACAAATGTACCAGCCATCGAACTGTACTATTCTTGCATCGGGTAAAGCAGATGATTCAACAATAAGTTTGTTAAAAGAATATTTTGACAACGATTGGGCAAATAATCCGGTTAAGGCTGATATCTCTCAACCGGAATTAGAACCTGCAAGTGAGCATTTTTACTTTATTGAAAAACCTGATGCGTTGCAGTCAGCAATACGAATGGGACTACCATCCATCAACCGCACGCATCCGGATTTTCCTGCATTGCAGGTGATGAATACTGTTTTGGGTGGTTACTTCGGTTCAAGACTGATGGCTAATATTCGTGAAGACAAAGGTTATACTTATGGTATCGGATCGGGATCAAGCTCATTAAACAAAGGCGGGGCATTTTTTATTGCTACTGAAGTTGGCGCCGATGTATGTAAAGCTGCAGTTGCAGAAATCGAGAAAGAAATAAATATTCTAAAAACGGAATTGGTTCCGCAGGAGGAATTATCGTTGGTGCGTAATTATATGCTTGGCTCGCTTTTAGGCAGTCTTGAAAATATATTCTCTCATGCCGATAAGTTTAAAAATATTTACTTCTCCGGCCTCGATTATGATTATTATGACCGTTACACAGAAGTAATCAAGTCCATCACTTCCGGGGACATCATACAAATGGCCAATAAATACCTTGACCTGGATCAGTTTTATAAAGTTATAGTTGGGAAGTACTGATGTGCAGATGTGCAGATGAGCAGATGTGCAAATGGAATGATGTGTAAATGTATGTATACGCAGGTTCTCTAAAAAAATGTAATTATCCGCACATTTGCATATTCGCACATCTGCACATTCACCCAATGTCAATTTAAAGCAATCAAATGATTGTTTTTTAAATCTGCACATCAACACATTTGCACATCCGCAAATCTATTGCTATCTTTGCCCGGCAAATAATAACTCCAAATAATTATTTGCTATGCAGTTAGATCCCTCCAAATTTGTCGCCGAAGGTTTAACCTATGACGATGTTTTACTACTTCCGGCTTATTCAGAAGTTTTACCGCGCGACGTAGATACTGGTTCCTGGCTTACTAAAAAGATCAGGCTAAACATTCCTGTTCTTTCCGCAGCGATGGATACTGTAACCGAATCAGCATTGGCAATTGCTATTGCACAGGCTGGCGGAATGGGTATCCTGCACAAAAATATGTCTATCCAGGCACAGGCAGACGAGGTTCGTAAAGTAAAACGCTCAGAAAGCGGTATGATACAGGACCCGGTTACCCTACATGAAGATTCAACTGTTGCTGACGCCGTCAAGATCATGCGCGAGTTCAGGATCGGGGGCATTCCGGTTATAAACGGCAATCGTCAGTTGAAAGGGATCATTACCAATCGCGATCTTCGTTTTCAAAAAGATATGAACCGCCCGGTAAGCGAGGTGATGACCAGCGATAACTTGATCACTGCACCACAAGGCACCACTTTATTTCAGGCCGAAGAAATACTTCAAAATCATAAGATCGAGAAACTGCCTGTTGTTGATAAAGAAGGACATTTGCGCGGCCTGATCACTTTTAAGGATATTCAGAAGTTTAAGAACTTCCCAAGCGCCTGTAAAGATGAATTTGGCCGTTTACGTGTAGGCGCTGCCGTTGGTGTTGCAGCCGATAATGTCGATCGTGTGAAAGCTTTAGTGCAAGCTGGAGTGGACGTTATCACTGTTGATACTGCTCATGGCCATTCAAAAGGGGTGATCGATATGGTGAAAACAGTGAAGGCCATGTTCCCTGATTTGCAGGTGATTGCAGGTAACATTGCCACTGCCGACGCTGCCATTGCTCTTGCTGATGCAGGTGCTGACGCGGTGAAAGTTGGTATCGGCCCAGGCTCTATTTGTACTACACGTATAGTTGCCGGTGTAGGCGTACCACAATTATTCGCGGTTTATGAATGTGCTACTGCATTGAAAGGCCGTGGTATACCGGTTATTGCCGATGGTGGTATCAAACAAACCGGTGATATTGTAAAAGCGATTGCTGCAGGTGCAAGCTCTATTATGGCAGGATCATTATTTGCCGGTGTAGAAGAATCACCCGGCGAAACGATCATATACGAAGGACGGAAGTTTAAGTCATACCGTGGTATGGGGTCAATCGAAGCAATGGACAAAGGCTCAAAAGACCGCTATTTTCAGGATGAGACCGATGTGGTAACTAAATTAGTTCCTGAAGGAATTGTGGGCCGTGTTCCTTACAAGGGTACACTTGCCGAGGTCATCTATCAATATATCGGTGGTTTGCGTGCTGGTATGCATTACTGCGGTGCCGCTACTATCGATCAATTACAGGAAGCCAAATTTGTACGTATCACCGCTGCCGGCATGCGCGAAAGCCATCCGCATGATATTACGATTACGAAGGAAGCTCCGAATTATACTAGCAAAGGATAGAGATCAGTGATTAGAGATCAGTGATTAGACCTGGTCTCTAACTATTATAAAATATCACAACTAATCTCTGATCACTAATTAACTAATCACTGACAATGACCTCCATCTGCATCTTCTGCGGCGCTAACTTCAATGGTGATCCGGTGTTAAAACAATCAGCTGAACAATTGGCTGAAATTATGGTAAACCGGAATATTGCCCTTGTGTTTGGCGGTGGGAAGGTAGGAATGATGGGCTTATTGGCTGATGCAATGATCAGCAGAGGCGGTAAGACAATAGGCGTAATTCCCCGATTCTTGCTGGATAAAGAAGTAGGTCATACCGGTTTGACCGAATTACACATTGTAGAGACTATGCACCAGCGTAAGCAATTGATGAATGATCTGTGCGATAGTATCATTATGCTTCCCGGCGGTTTTGGTACGTTGGAAGAATTCTTCGAGGTATTGACCTGGCTGCAATTAGGCCTGCACAATAAGCCAATCGGTGTATTGAATGTGAATGGTTTCTATGATTTCCTGCTCAAACAAATGGATGTGATGGTGGAGCAGCAGTTTTTAAAACCGGCAAATCGCAAATTGGTACTAACATCCGGTGATCCGATTGAACTGGTGAATCTGATGGAAAATTTTAATGCAAAGCCTGATGAGGTTTGGTTTGGGGATAGGAATTTAACATAAATACATCGTAGAGACGCGATGCATCGCGTCTCTACACCGCCCATCTACCTTTTTGTAACTATTTTTCTCCACCATCAGGCCCATAAAATATCACCCAGGTTACAAAATCATCTGTGAAATTTTCAAAGCGGTGTTTTATGCCCGCCTTGACAAAAAGCACATCTCCCTGCTTAAAAGTTGTTCGTTCCTGATCATTCATAAATACACCGCTGCCATTAATTACCACATATAATTCATCTTGTTTATGCGGGGTTTGGGGGTCGGTTTTTACTGGTCGGTATATCTCGACAGACATACTGCCATGTTCCATTATTTTGGCAAATAGCTGGCCATTTGCCTGGTCGAGTTGTTCTAAGGCTTCGGTTATACTTACTTTCATTATGAATAAATAACTTTTTGTTTAAGTTTGTCGTTAACACCACTCTGATCGCAATTAAGCCGACATAGCTCAGTTGGTAGAGCAACGCACTCGTAACGCGTAGGTCGCAGGTTCGAATCCCGTTGTCGGCTCTTTTCTATTCTTTTAAAAACTGCAACAATACCATAGCGTGGTTTTGCTCCTCATTTTTTGCAGCGTATAACAAGGTAACAGTTTCATGATTTTCTATATCTGAATGTAATTCTTCTACCGCTTCCGATTTTTTTAACTCTGCATGGTAGGCTTTTTCAAATTGTTCCCAGTGATCAGCTTCCGGTTCCTGATGAAACCATTTCCGTAATTCGGTTGATGGCGCTATTTCCTTCAACCACTTATCAATATGTGCTGTTTCTTTTTTTATCCCTCTGGGCCAAAGGCGGTCTATCAGTATACGGTAGCCATCGTCTTTTGAGTAAGGCTCATATATTCTTTTTATCTTGACAGGCATTGAATAATAGGTTTTGAGAATTAAGTCTTTAAATTTAAAAAGATATTATCATTAATCTGATGCCTAAGGAAGAAGTACAGGACCTGGTAAAGTTTATGCTCCCTTATCCTGATAAAGTAAAGGCAGCTGCTTTATGGCTGCGCGAGTTTGTGTGGGACCTTTATCCGGATACCAACGAACTCATTTATGATAACTACAATGCCGTAGCCTTTGGCTGGTCGCCCACCGATAAAGCAGGGGATGTGTTTTGCAGCATCGCAGTTTTCGCTGACCATGTGAACTTTGGCTTCAACCGGGGTGTGGATATTGATGATCCCGGTAATATGCTTTTGGGCGATGGCAGCCAGTACCGGTATATTAAAGTGAAAAATAAGGAAGATTTCCAGGAATGGTATGTGAAGCAACTACTTGAAGAAGCTTATCAGAATTCATTGTCCCGCATGAAACCGGTTAAAAATCCGGTAAAAGGTGCAACCATCGTGAAATCGATTTCTCCTGTGAAGAAAAGACCGGGGATTAAAGATTAGTGATCAGTTAACCAGTTATCAGTTAACCGGGTTTGGTTTGATAATCCTTACAATTATTACCTTTACCATAATTCAGCTGATCGCTGGTCACTGATTAACCAATCACTAACATCTATGGACATTGAATTAAATAAAAATGAAGATATTAATAAACAGCTTGTTTATGATCTGAATAATAAGCTGAAGAAAATATATTTGGGCGGGGGTGAGAAGGCAGCAGCAAAACAAAAGGAAAAAGGAAAAATGTTGGCCCGGGAACGGGTATCTTATTTGATCGATAAAGATAAGCCCTGGCTCGAGATTGGTGCTTTTGCAGGAGAGGGTATGTATGCCGAACATGGCGGATGCCCGTCAGGTGGGGTGGTTTGCGGGGTTGGATACGTATCAGGCCGCCAATGTGTAATTGTGGCTAATGATGCGACTGTGAAGGCAGGAGCATGGTTTCCAGTTACAGCCAAGAAAAACCTGCGTGCTCAGGAAATATCAATTGAGAACCGATTGCCTATAATTTACCTTGTCGATTCCGCCGGGGTGTATTTACCAATGCAGGATGAGATATTTCCGGATAAAGAACATTTTGGCCGAATATTCCGCAATAATGCTGTCATGAGTAGCATGGGTATTATCCAGATATCAGCTATTATGGGCTCGTGTGTAGCCGGTGGCGCTTATTTGCCTATTATGAGCGATGAGGCGATGATTGTTGATGGCACGGGTTCGGTTTTTTTGGCCGGCTCTTACCTGGTAAAATCAGCAATTGGTGAAGATGTAGATAATGAAACGCTCGGCGGTGCCACAACCCATTGCGAAATATCAGGTGTGACGGATTATAAACAACCCAACGATCAGGCCTGCCTTGACTCAATCCGTAACATCATGAGCATGGTTGGCGATTACGCAAAAGCCGGCTTTGACAGGATAGAACCCTCAGCTCCAAAACTGAATGAAAAGGAGATATACAATATTCTTCCAGAGAACAGGGAGAAACCATATGATATGAAGGAAGTAATTAATAGACTACTGGATAGCTCTGATTTTGAGGAATATAAAGAAGGATACGGGCAGTCGATTATTTGCGGACTAGGCAGGGTGGATGGCTGGGCTGTGGGCATAGTTGCTAATCAGCGCAAGGTGATCAAATCAAAAAAAGGGGAGATGCAATTTGGTGGGGTGATCTATTCTGACTCAGCTGATAAAGCCACCCGTTTTATCATGAATTGCAACCAGAAAAAGATACCATTGGTATTCCTACAGGATGTTACCGGGTTTATGGTAGGTAGCAGGTCGGAACAAGGGGGTATCATTAAAGATGGTGCCAAAATGGTAAACGCCGTTGCAAATTCGGTGGTGCCCAAGTTTACGTTTATAATAGGCAACTCCTACGGAGCGGGCAATTATGCCATGTGCGGTAAAGCTTATGACCCAAGATTGATCTATGCCTGGCCATCGGCTAAAATTGCCGTAATGGGCGGCTCGCAGGCGGCTAAAACACTATTGCAGATACAGGAATCAGGAATGAAAGCAAGAGGTGAGGAGGTCAGCCAGCAACAAGAAGAGGAACTATTAAAACAAATAACCGATCGTTATAACTCACAAACCACCCCGTATTATGCAGCGGCCAGGCTTTGGGTTGACGGTATCATCGACCCGCTGGAAACCCGTAAGGTGATATCCATGGGTATAGAGGCTGCTAACCATGCGCCAATTGAAAAGGCGTTTAATGTGGGGATAATACAGACGTGATTTAGTGATTAGAGATCAGTTAATAAGAGATTAGTTGAATCATTTAAATCCTAAAATCGTGTCTTGTAAAACTTTTGCGACATAAATAAAATTTTGTTTAGTTGATACAACAAAAATCACTCTCATCGTGTTAGCTATTTTAATTATTAATTGACTACATCGATTATCCATGATGTTCCACGAAGTTATTGCTGCCGCCGGTGGCTTATTATTTATTGTATTCGGAATAGCAAGGCGACGCGAACGTAAACAGCTCATTACAGCTGGAGTAAAAACTGAAGGCCCATTATTGTGGGAAATGTTCGTTATTTCAGGGTTGTGCCTTGTGATGTTTGCTTTTGGGTTGATAGTTTATCAATTGAGCAAATAAGTGGTCGGGATGCCATGCATGGCCTCTGCTATTGTGTCTGTACATTGATTTCCATACCTTTCGCGTATGAAAAAACTGCTACTATTGATCCCATCATTATTTGCTATTAGTGCCTTTGCCCAAAATGCCCGTGAAATTCATGATAAAGCTATCCTTGTTGATACTCATAATGATGTCATATCAAATGAACTGATCACAAAATTTGATCTCTCTAAACGTCAAAGCACCGGCAATTTCGACCTGGTGCGTGCAAAAGAAGGTGGTTTGGATGTGCAGGTTTTTTCAATATGGTGCGGCGAGGAATATGGCAAAGGAACTGCGTTCAAATTTGCTAACCGCGAGATCGATTCACTGGATGCTTTGATCAAACGTAATCCTGATAAGATGGTACTGGTCCGTAATGCAGCCGAGTTGGAAAAGGCTGTTGCCCAAAAGAAATTTGCCGCCATGATAGGTGTCGAAGGTGGCCATATGATCGAAGACAGGATGGACTACATTGATGCCCTTGCAAAACGGGGTATGCGTTATCTTACCCTTACCTGGAACAACAGCACTTCCTGGGCCACTTCGGCGCGTGATGAGACGCATCATCGTGATTCATTGAAACATCTTGGTTTAACCGATTATGGGAAACAAATTGTGCGCCATTTGAATGAGTTAGGTGTAATGGTGGATGTATCGCACGTTGGTGAGCAAACTTTCTATGATGTGATCGCCACTTCAACCAAGCCGGTTATTGCCTCGCATAGTTGTGCTTATACGCTGGACCCTAATCAGCGCAACATGAAGGACGACCAGTTAAAGGCATTGGCAAAAAACGGCGGTGTGGTATTTGTGAATTTTTACAGTGGGTTTGTGGACAGCACCTATATGAGAAAAGAAACCAGGTTCCTGCGCAAACACATAGCAGAACTGGATTCGCTCACGAAAATTTATCATGACAATGATTTAGCGAAGATAAGGCTGAATGCGATTTATAAAACTGAATCGGACCAGGTACGCCCGCCATTGAGCCTGCTCATTAAGCATATCGATTATATCACTAAACTGATCGGTGTCGATCATGTTGGTATCGGTTCTGATTTTGATGGTGCCGAATCCTATCCGTTAGGTATGGATGATGTGACAGATTATCCTAAAATAACGGAAGAATTATTAAAGCTGCACTACAGTGAAGCCGATATCGACAAGATATTAGGCGGTAACTTTATCCGGGTACTGAAAGCCAATACAGGTAAGTAGTTGATTTTACGACTGCCTGACTAATAAAATCCGCTTTTTTGTTAAATTTGTGTCCGTTAAAATATTCTGATGTCACAAGAAACTGAACATGTTAAATGCCTGATTATAGGCTCTGGTCCAGCCGGTTATACTGCCGCAATCTATGCTGCACGTGCCGATCTGAAACCAGTTTTATATACCGGGTTGCTTGCCGGCGGCCAGCTTACTCAAACTACTGAAGTTGAAAACTATCCGGGCTATCCCGATGGTATTCAGGGCCCTGCGATGATGGAAAATTTTGAAAAACAAGCCTCACGCCTCGGTACAGATATTCGTTTTGGGTACGTAACTTCAGTTGATTTTTCAAGTTTGCCTCACAAAGTTATCGTGGATGAAACCAAAACTATTTTGGCTGATACTGTGATCATTTCAACAGGGGCTTCAGCTAAATGGCTGGGCCTGGAGTCTGAACAAAAATATAATGGCTTTGGCGTATCGGCCTGTGCGGTGTGTGACGGCTTCTTTTTCCGTGGACAGGATGTAGCCATTGTAGGTGCCGGAGATACCGCTGCTGAAGAAGCTACTTACCTGGCTAAATTATGCCGTAAGGTATACATGATGGTGAGGCGGGATGAGTTCCGTGCATCAAAAGCAATGATGCATAGAGTGCTGAATACGCATAATATCGAAGTAATTTACAATACTGAAACCAAAGAAATTGTTGGTGACGGACAGGTTGTTACCGGCGTTAAGGTATTCAACAATAAAACCAACGAAGAAAAGACATTGGACGTGACCGGCTTTTTTGTAGCAATTGGTCACCATCCAAATACTGAAATATTTAAAGATTGGGTCAATATGGATGAAACCGGCTATATCATTACTGAACCCGGATCGACCCGTACCAATATAGAAGGCGTTTTTGCATGCGGCGATGCACAGGACCATGTATACCGCCAGGCAGTAACAGCAGCAGGAACAGGTTGTATGGCTGCCATTGATGCAGAACGTTACCTTGCATCGAAAGAGCATGCAGTTACTGCTTGATTAGTGGTCGGTTAATCGGTGACCAGTTAATTAGTTGTTATATCCTGATAACTGATCACTGTTAACTAATCACTATTGTATCAAACAATTTAATCGTATTATTGATTATCAATTTATAAACATCATAATACCATGGGAAAAGGCGATAAAAAATCAAGAAAAGGGAAAATTGCAATGGGTTCATTCGGGAAAAGACGGCCACATAAGATCAAGAAGAAAGAAGAAGTAGCTGAAACCAAGCCTGCAAAGAAATAATCAGAGCCATTCGTGTAAAAACGAATGGCTTTTTTGTTCGTTTCAGATTTTTTACACAGATTAAGGCTCGTTTTTTACAAAATCTGCTAACTTCACGGCCTTATAATATCGTATAAGTTGCTATGTATAAAAATATTGCCCTATCTCTGTTAATCCTTTTGCTTTGTTTCGGTCTGAATGCCAATGCCCAGGAT
>DATHLW010000234.1:0-2534 GCA_035487675.1 Mucilaginibacter sp.
ATTTATTCAGTACACCCATGCACGTATCCGGTCGGTATTGAGCAGGGCAGAGGCTAGTGACGTGCGAACAGAAATCAAATCATTAGATGCAGAGGAGAGGGATTTGATATTGACCTTAAGCCAATTCCCTGAAACTATATCCCAGGCAGCCGCAGGGTACAGCCCCGCTGTGATCGCCAACTATGTCTATGAACTAGCCAAAGCTTTCAATAAATTTTACCATGAGAAATCGATTTTACAGGCCGAAGATGAGATCACGAAACAATTCCGATTGCAGTTGTCAGCTGCTTCGGCTAAGGTGATCAAAAAAGCAATGAAATTATTAGGAATTGAAGTGCCTGAGAGAATGTGATTTTGATGTGCAAATGTGCGGATATGCAAATAATAAAATCATCTGCACATTCGCACATTTTCATATTTGCACATTTTAAGATTTATCTCCAATGCCCCCTATGCCATGCATAGCCAGTGGGGCCATGGTACCAACTTCCGGAAACCCAGGTGCGGCCATAACGAGGTCTTGCCCAATAACCGCGTGAATGCACATATCTGCCGCCGCTCCATACCCAATCACCTTCAATCCATACGGCGCCTTCATAAGGGGGAGCGGGCCTTACGTATACAACATCTGCCGGTTGATCGGCCACATAATATTCACCTTCACATGATGATAGGAATAAAGCTCCACCTACGGTAGCCAATATCCCTAATTTTGATAGTGTTTTCATATGTATTCGTTTTTATAGGTATAAGCTATTGACAAACAAACACAGTAATGGTTTAAAATTTCTTTAGGATTTGAACTTGGATGATATTATAAGTTCTTTATTTCCAGGCGTATATGTATAGAAGCCGTTGCCAGACTTAACGCCTAAATGCCCCGCAGTTACCATGTTAACCAACAGTGGACAAGGGGCATATTTTTGATTGCCGAAACCACTATACAATACCTTTAAAATAGCCAGGCATACATCCAGTCCAATAAAATCAGCCAATTGTAGCGGGCCCATTGGGTGTGCCATACCCAGCTTCATTACGGTATCAATTTCGGCAACGCCTGCCACAC
Source organism: Mucilaginibacter sp. (assembly GCA_035487675.1). GTDB lineage: Bacteria > Bacteroidota > Bacteroidia > Sphingobacteriales > Sphingobacteriaceae > Mucilaginibacter. Next base: position 1,067 of record DATHLW010000234.1, read on the forward strand.
CTTCATATAAAGTATAGATAGCCTCATTGATCATGGGCATCAAAATACGGTTGGCCACAAAACCAGGGTAGTCATTTACTTCAACCGGATCTTTCCCCAAATCATGTGAAAGCTGCATGATAATGTTAGTTACCTCTTCACTTGTTGCATATCCACGGATTACCTCCACCAGCTTCATTACAGGTACCGGGTTCATGAAATGCATACCGATCACATTCTCGGGCTTTTTGGTAGCAGCAGCAATTTGTGTGATGGAGATAGAGGATGTATTAGATGCTAATATTACATCTGCATTGCAAATTTCGCTGAGTTGTTTAAACAGGTTGAGTTTAATTTCTTTGTTTTCAGTTGCGGCCTCTACAACAAGATCAGCATTAGCTGCACCTTCTTTCAAATCGGTAAAGGTGGTAATATTCGAGAGGGTAGAGGCCTTTACTGTTTCGTCAATTGCCCCCTTTTTGATCTGCCTGTCAAGGTTATTGGTTACTGTTTGCAAAGCCTTGATTAACGATTCACTGCTGACATCAACCAGCGATACTTCAAAACCATTTTGTGCAAAAGTATGGGCGATGCCATTACCCATTGTTCCCGAACCGATAACCGTAATATTCTTTATCATAATTGGTGTTTAGAATTATTGCTAAATTGAGGCAAATTCTTTACATGGCAAAATAAGCCAGTTTAATTACATCTCGATATAATTACCCGCATCAATTACCGCTTTTTTATCGATCACATTATATTGGGGAATATGACCCAATAACTCAATCCCGGAGTTTTTAAGGATAAATTCTTTTGAGTAAATATCTTTAATGCCATTAAAAATGATGCCTCTTATAGGTATGCCGTAATTCTTCAAAGCATAAATGGACAAAAGTGTATGATTAATACTACCCAGATAATTTTGAGATACAAGGATCACTTCAACATCCAGTTTCTTGATCAGGTCAATTATTAGAAATCGGTCGTTCAAGGGTACCATTAAGCCCCCTGCGCCTTCAACAATCAGGTTATTATTAGTTTTAGGGAGTTGGATGCTATCCGGGTCAATAGTAATTCTGTCGATTGCTGCAGATTTATGCGGTGAGAACGGCTGTGTAAGGCGATAATTTTCCGGGTAAATATGTGTAACTGTATTCGATATTAAATTTTTTACCGTCAGAGAATCGCTTCTGTCCAGGTCACCGGATTGGATTGGTTTCCAGTAATCGGCTTTTAATTTTTCAACCAACGCGGCAGATACGATCGTTTTGCCTATACCTGTACCAATACCGGTAACGAATAAAGGTTTTTTATAGGTCATAGAATCAGTTGATGTATAATTTCCGACAGCAAATTTATTTCATTAGCTGAATTAAACGAATGCAAACATATCCTTAATCTTTCAGTTCCTTTCGGAACAGTGGGACTTAGGATCGGACGAACATCCAAACCTGCATTTTGTAATTCGTTGGCTATGTATTTTGCT
>DATHLW010000235.1:0-4260 GCA_035487675.1 Mucilaginibacter sp.
TGAAAAAACTGTACCTAATCCTCTTATCCGCTTTTTTTATTCAAAATCTTGTCAGCGCGCAAAGCCAGGAAGTTTATTTCGCTTCCCACCCCACACTTACGCCCGATGGAAAAACAGTAATTTTTAGTTATGAAGGCGATCTCTGGAAGACTGACCTGAATGGTTCAGCTGCTGTTCGGCTGACTGCCATGCCCGGCGAAGAGATCGATCCGCGGGTATCGCCAGATGGTAAATGGTTAGCGTTCTCATCCAACCAGTTTGGTAATAATGATGTGTTTGTGATGCCGCTTGCAGGTGGCGAGATCAAACAGCTTACCTGGCACGAGGCTAATGATGAGGTCGACTCCTGGAGCTGGGACTCGAAATCGATCTATTTTTCATCAAACCGGTATAATGGTTTTAGTGAATATAAGATCGGTCTGGGTGGCGGTACACCAACCCGCGTTTTCGGGAATTTTTTCAATACCATTCACGGCGTAGTTGAGCACCCTCAAACCGGCGAATTATTTTTCAGCGATACCTGGGAAAGTAACTTCTTCTCTAACCGCAAACATTATAAAGGCGCTTATAACCCTGACATTCAATCCTACAACCCAAAGACCAAGGAATATAAGCAATACACCAATTGGATAGGCAAGGATTTCTGGACCACGATCGATCAAAAGGGCAATATCTATTTTGTATCGGACGAAGGCAACGAAGAATACAACCTCTATACTTTTATCGATGGAAAAAAAACAGCTCTAACCCAATTCCCCACTTCTATCAAACGCCCGTTTGTGAGTGCTAATGGCGAGAAAGTTGTTTTTGAAAAGGATTACCAGCTATTTGTGTACGATGTAGCTTCCAAACAAACCCAAAAACTGAGCTTCACTATATTTCGCAATGATGTGTTGCCGAAAGAAAAAGAGTTTAATGTGCAAGCTAAGATTGATGCAATGGATGTATCGCCGGATGGCAAAAAGCTGGCTCTCGTGTCAAGGGGTGAATTGTTTGTAAGCGATGTGGAGGGGAAGTTTGTTCGCAAAATAGAACGCGGAAACGCCGAGCGCGTAACTGAAGTAAAATGGCTGCCGGATAGCAAGGCTGTTATATTTAACCAGACTTTGGGTGGTTATTATAACTGGTACACCATAGCTGCAGATGGATCGGGCAAAGAGATCCAGATCACCGGCGATAAGCAGAACAACCGAGCCATAAGTGTGAATAAGGAGCACACCCAGGGTGTTTACTTGAGCGGACGCGAAGAGGTAAAATTGATTGACCTGAAATCGCTGACCAGTAAAACCATCGCCAAAGATGAGATATGGGGGATTGAAAACTCACAACCCTATATTTCTCCGAATGGTGAATATGTCGTCTACAATGCTCATCGCAATTTTGAATCAGATGTTTTTGTTTACAACATCCATGCAGACAAAACTTTAAATCTGACCAATAGCGGTGTTTCCGAATCAGAGCCATACTGGTCGCCTGATGGGAAATACATTTACTTCAGTTCATCACGTACCCTGCCTGATTTCCCTTATGGTGCGCGCGATATCCATATTTATCGGATGCCGTTGCAAAAATTTGATGAGGCTTTCAGGATAGATAAATTCAATGATTTGTTCAAAGAAGAAAAAAAAGATAGCACAGCAAAAACAAAGGATAAGAAAAAACTATCCGAACAACCGGCACCCAAACCGCCTGCGGAAATTGTGATCAATACCGATGACCTGATGAAACGTTTGGAACGCGTTGGCCCGGGCTTTGGGGACCAGGGTTCGCCTTATGTGATCCAAAAGGGTGATAAGACCCTGGTTTACTTCTCGTCCAACTATGTAGAAGGTAAATGGGGTATATATCGCACGACATTGCAACCATTTGAAGATCCTAAAACTGAAAAGGTAACTGGCCCGGATACCCGGGGCTTCGACATTGCCTCAGCCAAGGATAAATATTACCTGATTGCCGATGGTAATATTTATACGCTGAACGTTGATAACCTTAAACTGGATAAGATCGACATTAGCTATAAATTCGACCGGGATCTGGAAAGTGAGTTCAGGCAGATGTTTGATGAAGCATGGGCAGGATTAGAAGAAAATTATTACGACGGCAGTTTCCACAATACCGACTGGAAGAAAATACATGATAAATACAGCATCTACCTCCCTTACCTGAATAATCGTGCAGATCTGCGCCTATTATTGAATGATATGTTAGGCGAACTCAACTCATCGCACCAGGGCTTTTATTCAGGTGGCAGCGAAGAGAGCAAAAACCTGCACTACCGCACAATGGAAACAGGCATCGTATTTAACAATGATGATCCATACAGAGTTGAATCCGTTTTAAAAAACAGCAATGCCGATAAAGCGGAGATCAATGTGGAACCAGGTGATCACCTGAAAGAAGTAAACGGCGCACCTGTGGATGAGAAGCAGGACCGGAACATTTACTTTACCAAGCCATCACTGGATAAAGAACTGCAATTAACCTTCGACCGTAAAGGCAAGGAAATAAAGATAAAAGTTCATCCGGAATCAAGCGGCCAGTTTGAGGACAACCTGTATGATGAGTGGATAGAAAATAACCGCAAGGTGGTTACGGAGAAAAGTAAAAACCGGATATCCTATGTCTACATGAAGAACATGGGTTCCGGGGCATTGCAGGAATTTTTACAGGATATGGTGGACGATGCTTATAAAAAAGATGCGCTCATCCTCGACCTACGCTATAATACAGGCGGCAATGTGCACGATGCTGTATTGCAATTTTTATCCCAGCGCCCCTACCTGCAATGGCAATACCGTGGCGGACAACGAAGCCCTCAGCCAAATTTTGCACCTTCCGGCAAACCGATCATATTGTTGGTAAACGAGCAAACACTTAGCGATGGCGAAATGACCGCCCAGGGATTTAAGACATTGGGGCTTGGCAAGATCATCGGTACCGAAACTTACCGCTGGATCATATTCACTACCGGCCGCAGTTTGGTAGACGGTTCATTTTACCGTATCCCGGCATGGGGTTGTTATACTTTGGATGGAAAGGATATTGAAAAAAATGGCGTCGCTCCTGACATTAATGTAAAAACAAGCTTTACCGATCGTTTGGAGAACAAGGACCCGCAACTGGACAAGGCCATTGAGGAGATTATGAAGCAATTGAAATAGGAATAGTATAGGAAAGACCTAAATGATGGCTTTCTATGATTAAATTTAGGCATTATTGCAGGGTGAAGCTATGGAGTAGAAGCGAACGTACAATTGGATTAGCCTGGTGAAATTAAATCTAAAATCAATAAAAGACTCTTAAAAAAAAATAACTTTGAGATAATGACAAGACTTTATTCATTCGTTGGTCTTTATTCCGTTGTTTTTGGTGGACCAATTTTTTCTCTTATAGCTGTCGTATTCATGTACATCTATTCAAATAGCACAGTGATGCTAGTTTTGATTCCAGTGGTGCCGATTATGCTATATTGGCTATTTACGTTCCGTCGTTGGAAAAAAGTTTACTATGAAAGGGGGGCTTTGTATATTTATAATCTTTTTTCAAACGACCCAATTGTCATACACAAGGAAAATATAGGCGGCATTAATCGTTTAATGTTTTATGACCCAAGATTTTATAAAATCGTGTACTATGATGAAAATAAAGACGCTAAATCTATTTATTTTCAGCGAAACTGGTTTTTGAATGATTTTACTGACATCATTTATAAATTGAATGAATGATGGGAAGCCCTTAATTTAGCCCCCTGCACTAGGATTTCTTCAACAAATATTTCGACTGCATCTTTCGCATAAAGCGAATACCTCGTTGCAGCAGGTTGCCTTTGCGGCGGCTTAGGAAATACCGTATAGCAGCATAGGCCTTTTCATTTTCCTTTATTTCTACCGGGAAAGATTTTACAGGTTGCCTGGATACCTGCACATCGTACATATTCTCCCGGTTAGAGTGCACACCAGTACCATCGTGACCTATATTATTGATAAGCGAATGTGCCGGGTTGAGGGTAAGTCCATCCTGCAAAAATATGGATGCGTACCAGCGTATGGCCCATGAGTTGTTTTTACCCGCCTTAAACTCGCGCATCTGTTTCCAGAAATTCATGGTGCCTTCAATAGAAAAGCGCAGGATACTGGGTTTGCTGAACTGTTCCGTAAGTTTATCAATATCTGGTTCAAAATATTTCCAGGCGCGTGCCCATGTCGCCCAGCCCCAGCTGCTGGCTGCACGGTAAAAGAAGGTTTCGGGCAGATCTTTATC
>DATHLW010000236.1:0-4244 GCA_035487675.1 Mucilaginibacter sp.
CCAATCCAACACCGGAAGTGCCGCCCAGCAATACAATGCGTTTACCTTTTAAACCATTGTTTGATGTTTCTTTGTCTTTCATTTTCTGTATTTTATGATAGACAAAGTTCCCTCATATTCATGAAGGCGCATTTAACAAATGGTAAAAAGCGATCAGCGCATGTTTTTTCTTATACGGCTTAATGATTGCTGGGTGATCCCGAGATAAGATGCAATATCGCTTAACGACACCCGGCGGGCGATATCAGGCTGGCGCACTAAAAAGTTGCGATATCGCACACTGGCATCTTCCCCAAGATAAGAATTGCGTACCTGTATTTTATCCAATAAAGCTTGCGTGGTAATGCCGGTTATCAACTCTTTTAGATAAGGCAATTTCTCATATAGGCTTAATAACTTTTGTTTTTTCAGTACGATGATCTCTGCATCGCAGGCCGCTTCTATCCCTTCAATTGAGGGTACATTATTGTTGAAGCTATTAAGTATGCTGCAGAACTGGTTCTCTTTTAAAAAGAAATACGCCATTTTATTCCCCTTCTCATTTTGAGCCACGATACGCAGCACGCCTTTGCAAACAAAAAACATCTCCCTGCACATTTGTCCTTCATCCAGAAGCACCTCCCCTTCAACTACTTTTCTGGATTCCAGCTCTTTTTCAATAATGGTAGCATCGTCTTTTGATATATTTCGAAACAGGCTGAGATAGCTGATAAATATTTCAAACATGATTTAAACTATTATTTGGGCTGACCAAAATTACCCTTATTTTCATATTCTCAATTCGACCATAAAAGAAAGTTATGAAAGCAATCTCGATCATCTCTATCCCGGTTACCGACCAGGAAGCGGCAAAACAATTCTACCTGAAATTGGGCTTTAACCTACTGGTTGAAGCACCTTTTGAAACCAATAAATGGGTTCAGCTTGCCCTGCCGGGACAGGAAGCTGTTTCTATAACCTTAGTTACCTGGTTCCCCGAATTAAAACCCGGCAGCATCCGTGGTTACGTCATTCATGTGGATAGCATCGATGATGAGATCAAAGGGCTAAATGCAAAAGGAATCGAAACAGGAAAGATCGACGAAACACCATGGGGCAAATTTGTATCGGTAAAAGACCCGGATGGAAATGCATGGAGTTTGCATGAAGAATAAGAGACACGATTAAAGGATTTGCGGGATTGTCTTGATTATTTTGATTTTTTTTTCAAATCACAAATCCCACAAATCCTTTAATCCTGTTCACCATTTATCCAACCCTAACAACTTCCGTCCCAAAGGACTAAGCTCTGCAACCGGGTTTTTCTTTTCACGTTCCATCGGGTCACCCGGAAAAGCATAACCTTGCATCGCTTCGCGGCTTTTCCAGCTATTAATGCGCCATTGCCTTAGTTCTTCGTCATCCTCCTGCGCGGGCATCATGGCAATGTATTGCGCAATGCGCACTTTATTGCCGCTGGTATTGGCCCGTATGCCATGTGGTTCAAGGCTATTAAATATCAGGAGGTCACCGGCTTCCAGTTTTACTTTAACAATTTCCAATCCTGTGGTATCCGGCTTATAATGATCACGGTCCTCAGGCTGGGTTAGTTTCCAGGTATCATAAGTGCGGTATAATTCGGGGATGCATTGGAATCCGCCCATATTCTCGTCGGTCTGATCAGCCAGTGCCAATACGCCCTGTACATTCTGCGGTTTGGTTTCAGGGTCATAATCCCAATGAATAAATCCCTTGTATTCAAATCCCGGCCTTAATGGGAAGTTCAGATTGGCGCGGTCAATGGTCACCCAAAGTTTGTCGGTTCCCCAAACATCTGCAAATGCATCATGAACTTTCGGATACTGGCGGTTATCCCACATGTACTGATGATTATATATTTCTACCATACCGGTATTATTCAGCTCCTTCATTTGCATTTCGGCATTAGGTTTTTTATACCAGCTTTCTATATCATTGGGGTCTTTGCCTTCATATTCCCATAAATAATCTGCCATTCTTGTAGCCTGCTCTCTTGGAACGGCATTTTTGATTACCACATAGCCATTTTCAATCCAAAATTTCCAATCGTCTTCGCTTAAAACACGCAGAGGTTTACCATTGCTGCGATCATTCAGCCTTATCTGGCTCGATTTTGCCGTAGATGGATTACCGGGTATTTCCTTATGTGCATTCTCAGGACTCATAGTTGGGGTCATAGTAGCCATTGTTTTATTTTCCATATCCTTGTTTACTATTGGTTTACAAATCAAAATTAGGATGCTTTTAAAAAGTATTTATCCTTTACAATGACCAATATTTGCTCTGTATTAACATAATTTATAACTTAGTATGAAGCAAACAGGCAATGCAACATGAATGAGATCCAGTTAGAGAAGGTTGATTTTGATCCGGGAAAATCATTCAAACTTTTCTCGCCCCGTTTACGCAATACTTTCCTCTGGCATTATCATCCCGAATTTGAATTGGTATATGTGGAGGCAGACGCAGGCATCAGGCATGTAGGCTCGCATATTTCAGGTTATACACAAAGCGACCTGGTTTTTATTGGCAGCAATATCCCACACCTTAATTTTGACTACCGCTTACGGAGCGATTATCATCAAGTGGTGATACAGCTGCGTGAAGATTTTTTGGGTACCGCCATCGGTTTATCACCTGAGCTTTCAGTCATTCATCAATTATTCAAAAAAGCGGCATCAGGTATCGCCTTTCGTGGTGAAACCAAAAGCATCGTTGCCGAAAGATTGAAACAATTATCTCAATTGAGCTCTTTCAAACAATTGATCGAGTTGATCGACATATTTCATGCGTTGGCTAATTCCAATGAGTTTGATCTGCTGAATGATGATGACCTGAGTATCCAATTCTTTTTAAAGGATAAGATCAGGATGGGTGCTGTTTATGAATATATCGATGCAAATTACAACCGAAAACCCGATGTGAATGTAGTGGCGGATAAAGTGCACTTAACTACACCAGCCTTTTGTCGCTATTTTAAAAGGCAAACCAATATGACCTTTACCGATTTTGTGAATCAGTACCGTATAGATATGGCCAAAAATCATTTGATGCAGGATAAAAATATTACTGAAACCTGCTATGCCGTTGGTTTCGAGAGCCTTTCCTACTTTAATAAACTCTTTAATAAAATTGTCGGCCAAAACCCCTCTGATTTCAAGAAAAACTGGGTTTCAAGGCATTAATAAATTTATATAACTCTTTTCAAATCAGCTCGTATAAATGCTTGTCGGAAGCGAATCAGAATCCGGCAATTATTTAGTCAGCGAAAATGAAAAAGTTATTTTACCTCCTTGTTATAGTATCAGCAGCCTATTTGTCATCATGTCAAAAAGATGTGTCGGTAGCGCCTGATTCAAAAACGCCCGGCAGTACCACAGCGGTTACGCCAACCACCACATCTTTAACACCGGGTAGTACGGCGGCGACAGATACTATAGTAAACCTTACCGGTTACATAAAAATTGAACTAAAAAAGGATACCTTTAATAAAGATAATATCATTATATACTTTGATCCACACTCAAGTGCAAGTTATGTACCAGGCGAGGATGCTCCTCATTTACAGGGATTTGGGCTGGAAAGCTTATCAAGCTTGTCAAGTGATGGCATTTCACTGGCCGTAAATGTACTTCCTTTAAAGCAACACGGGGATTGCATAAAGTTGGATGCATCGGTAAAATCGAGTGGGTTATACAAATTAAGTATGATCCAAACGGATTCAATTCCAGCAAAATACCACGTGTGGTTAATGGATAGCTTTAAAAAGGATTCGCTTGACCTATCTGTACATTCCGGCTATAACTTTGATATTTACACTGCTGATACTACATCTTTTGGCAAAAACAGGTTCAGCGTAAAAATTCGTCAACAATAACACGATTTAAAGATTTTAGAGATTACTATGATATAACATCATGGTAATCTTTTGACGTCCTTCTATCGTGTTAATCTTTAAAATCCTTTAATCGTGTTAACATTTCACGGTTTTTTTCTTTTTACCAAGTGTTCCTTTATCTTTTGCTTTCATAATATAATCCACAGCATCCGGAACTTTACAGGCCGTCCCTTCCTTTTCCACGGTTACCGCACCGATACTTTTTGCAGTTGCAATGGCCTCATTGGTCAATGAAGCAACATAAGAACCTACTGCTATTAAAAAACCATTCATGGTAGAGCGCACCCGGTTATCGGCAGTATGAATTGTTTTTGCAACTCTTGCTAAA
>DATHLW010000237.1:0-2870 GCA_035487675.1 Mucilaginibacter sp.
ATTAGATTTAAGTAAACAGGAAGTTCAGTTACGGGCAGAAAAACAGGTACAGCAACGGGATTTTAAACTTGCTGAGGATGAATACAAAATGCATCAGAAACTGGCTCATGAACGGGTGGAAACATCTGCCGAATTAAGGCAACAGGAAAGTAAATATTTGGCTAAAAAATCCCCATTGATACAAACAGATGCTTCATTAGTTACTGCGAGTACTAATTATTCAGCGAAGCAAAAAGAGATATTGGAACTGGACAACCAGATCGTTGAAGAAAAATCTAAGTTTTTACAGGCTTTAAATAGCCTGATCAGTCAGGCAGAAGACTGGAAAAGTAAATTTGTTTTAACCGCCTCACAATCGGGCAAATTAGCTTTTGCCGGTATAGTGCAGGAAAACCAGGTGCTAACACAAAGCCAGGAAGTATTCTACGTTAATCCAGGCAATGCAGAGTTTTTTGGTGAAATGTCTATCCCTCAAAATAACATGGGTAAGGTTAAAGAAGGGCAGGAAGTTTTGATCAAACTCAAAAGCTATCCTTTTGAAGAGTTTGGCATGTTAAAAGGGCAGATCAAATACATTTCAGACATCCCGTATAAAGACAGCATATTTATATCAAGAGTTGATTTTAAAGGGAGAAAAATATCGGATATGAAACGGCCTGTTCACCTAAAACAAGGGATGATGGCCGATGCCGAAATTGTAACACAAGATGCTACCATTTTGCAAAGAATAGGTAGAAACATTTTAAAAGTGATCAATAATAAATAAGCATTTTCTTTCTCTTATGGTTATTGGCGATAACTTAAACAACATCAATCCTCATCCTTCTTTTTCTTTTCCAAAATCACAAAGGCGCTGCGTTTGGGCGCCGGCATTACGGAGTTTTCACCTTTGACATATTTCCAGATCACCTCATTGAGGTCAAGATCAGGGACTTTATCTTCTTTTGCGAGATTGAAGAATTGCGAGCGCCTGCTGCTTTCGTTATCGGCTACGTTACGTTGTTCCAGGTCTACTTGGGCAGGTTTTGCGGTATAGGCTGTCAGATCGGGTTTATTGGAGAAACACTCATATAATGGTTTAGCTGCCGCGTCATACTGGCTCATTGGCGGCAAACCTAAAATCAGCTCAATGGTTCGCAGTATACCCGAGGTAGAATACATTTCGTGTATAACAGCATTCCGTTTTACATATCCACCAGCTACGAATGCGGGAGAACGGTGCGCATCAATATGATCAGGGCCGTTTTGGGCATCATCTTCCAAAATGAATACGACTGATTCCTTCCAGATCGGGCTTTTTGAAAGGTGTTCAAGAAACATACCCACAGCCAGATCGTTATCACCCACGGCTGCTGTTGGCGATATGGCGCCTTTGTGCTGCCCACTGGTATGATCGTTGGATATACGAATACTATTGAATTGAGGCACTTTATTTATCGCCAGCAGAGAATCAAAATCATGCGCCCATATTTCTTCGCGCTTAACATCCTTGATATCGAGATCAAAGCTTGGTGATTTTTGACAATAATGCCCTTCTAAAACCTTGATATTCGGTTTATAATCATCTGCAAATTCACCATAGGTGCGGAAGCTTACGCCTGCACGGTTGCAATAATCCCAGATATAACCATCGCGCGGGTCACCTGCACGGCGTGTGCCCTCAGAATCATAATTACCGCCACGGCCGCCATAGCTGGTGGGCCAGGTTTTTTCAATAAAGTCGGTAGCATAGGCAGCCATACTCCAGTTATGGCCGTCGGCGCTTACTTCTGCATCTACATAAAAGTTATCTAATAAAACAAATTCGTTTGCTATGGCATGATGATTTGGTGTAACATGCTTTCCGAAAATACATAACGAGGTATCACCATTACCCTGCGGCATATCGCCCAAAACCTGGTCATAAGTGCGGTTTTCTTTGATGATATAGAACACATGCTTAATAGACGATTTTTCACCCAGTTTGCGGGGAATGGGGTTACCTGTTTCACCATCGGCCAAGGCCGTTTTCTTTGTGTTGAAAGGCGTATTGGTGTATACCTGTTTGGTATAAATTTTAAGCTGGGCCTCTTGCGGTGCTTTTATAAATGACAATGTACCCTTAAATAAACCGCCGATATACTGCTCTTTGCTATTGACGGCACCTTTCTGGTATCCGCTGTTGTCCGCTTTTTTAACAGGCTGAGGCCCCTTTGGATTAGCCATCGAGGTAAAACCTTTGCCGTTGCTTACCAATATTTTATTGCCCAGAGTTTTTACATTGGTTGGATACCACCCAACAGGTATAAAGCCCAGGCTATGGCTGCTGCCCGGTTTCGACACATCAAATACTGCCAGGCAATTATTATCGGCATTAGCAATGTATAAGGTTTTTTCATCAGGGGACAAAGCCAGACCGTTTGTGGTCGACCCGGTAAGATGTGTAGGGTAGAGGGCTGTGGATACTGTCTCAACGGTCTTTTCTGTTGTGGTATTGATGATGGATACTGAATTGTCATTCGCGTTAGCAACAAACAAATAAGTGCCTTTTTTATTCAGCAATAGTTCGTTAGGGTGGCTGCCTGTTTTGATGGTTTTGCTGAAGCTTCCTGTTGTGGTACTATAAACAACCACTTTTTCATCTCCCCAGATAGAAATGTACAGGCTCTTTTCATCAGGCGAAAGGATACAGCTGTAAGCCTCGGCCGGAAGCTTTAACCGTTTTAATGTTTCGCGGCTTTTTGGATCAACAACATATAATGCACTATCTTCTTTAGTTACAGTATACAAGCGGGTATTGTTTTTATTTACAGCAATACCAGTAGGGCACACTTTATTTTTTGGCCAGGATGCAGGGGCCAATTTGATAGTATCAGCTTTGCCGATCTTAT
>DATHLW010000238.1:0-6605 GCA_035487675.1 Mucilaginibacter sp.
AAATAGCTCTTTTTACATGTCTTGTCGGTCCATGGGCGGCCCTTCAGGTTAAAGAAAACCTCTATATCATCACCTACGCGGATATTATCCAGCAGGCTGCAACGATCCTGTATAGCTTCAAATTTTAAATATTCAGGATACTGAGGGTTTTCTATGTATTCAACAATCAGTTCTCTCTTTTTTAATGAATCGGTAACCTGGGCGGTTGGCGATACTTCGTGTACTTTACCCTTAATTTCCATAACTTATAAATTATTAAAAATGTAAAGTTAATGGTTAAGAAATTAAATACCGGGTATTTAATTCATAAATTCGCCAACTTAATTATGCAAGTTTTCCACACCGAGAGTAAAATAATAGTAACCTGCAACAAAAGGTTATCGTCCTATCTGCAGAATGAGATCGAGGAACTAGGCTTTACGCCAGTACGCGTTTTCCAGACTGGTGTTGAACTAAAAGGCACTATTAACGATACTATCTCACTGAACCTCAATTTACGTTGCGCCAGCCAGGTGCTCTATCTCCTGAAAAGCTTTACAGCTGCCGATCCTCAACAATTATATGATCAGCTGGTAGAAATAGAGTGGGAGGCATTGATCGATTTTACCGGGTATTTTTCGGTAACCTCGAATGTTAATAACGAGCATATCCTGACCCCGCTTTTCGCCAATGTGAAGGTTAAAGACGCCATCGTAGACAGGATTAAAGCGAAAAAAGGCATCAGGCCAAATTCGGGCCCCGAGCAGAATAAAGCCGTTGTGCACCTATACTGGCAGGATGATAAAGCCGAGATATTTTTGGATACATCCGGCGAAACACTGGCCAAACATAGTTACCGAAAAATCCCCGGAAAGGCCCCTATGCTCGAAGCATTAGCAGCATCAACTATCATGGCCACCAACTGGGATAAGAACAGTACTTTTATAAACCCCATGTGCGGTTCGGGCACTTTAGCTATCGAGGCCGCTTTATTGGCGACGGATAAAAGTCCGGGATTTTTCAGGATGAATTATGGCTTTATGCATATCCTGGGTTACGAAGAAGAAGTATTTTTTACAGAGCGCCGCAAACTAAAGGACAAAGGAAAGAAAACACTTAACTTTAAGATCATTGCTACCGACCTGTCGCCCGATGCAGTAGATATCGCCCAAAAGAATGCAAAAACCGCGGGTGTAGAACATTTGATAGATTTTAGCGTTTGTGATTTTGCGGATACGGTTGTGCCCGAAGAACCCGGCGTGATCATGTTTAACCCGGAATACGGCGAACGTTTAGGAACACATACCAAGCTGGAAGCCACCTATAAACGCGTAGGCGACTTTATGAAGCAAAAGTGTTTGGGTTATAGAGGATACATTTTTACCGGCAACCCCGATCTGGCAAAAAGAATAGGCCTGAAAGCCAATCGCCGCGTTGAATTTTATAATGGTAAACTGGATTGCCGTCTTTTGGAATATGAATTATACGAAGGCAGCAAAAGGGAACCGAAGGAAGAATAAGTTATAATATCGAACACCGAATGTTGAATAATGAATGCTGAAGGGTATTGTTTAACTTCGAAATTCTGCATTGGTTATTCGATATTCGTTATTTATAGTATAAATGAAGAAGATCTTATTATTAGTTAGTTTCCTGATCATTTCAGTATACTGCCTGGCGCAGCAGCAACTGGCCTTCCCATTCCAGGGTGGTAGCACCGCCATGACCCAGTTTTTTAAGGACAGTATAGCAGTATCTCCGGAGATCATTAAAAGTAAAGCAACCGGCACAGTAGTATTTAAGTTCACCGCGGACCAAAAAGGTACCATACAAAAACTGGTGATCTATTATGCTGACGATGCTATTTTAGCGCCGCCACTGATAGAAGCTTTAAAAAAATCAAATCATCATTGGGTAGTACCCGATAATGAGAAATCACATGATTTTATATTGTCATTTGCGATCAGTTTTAATCCTCCTGCCCAGGGTACGCCGTCACCGCAAAAAGGAGTATATAATTTTTACCTGAAGCGTAAACCGATCCTGTCGATGAACCAGGTACCACTGGATAACGTTACACTATTGCCAGCAGTGTTGGTAAAATATAGCATTGATTAGAGCCAGGATTCAAGAACCAAGAATCAAGATATTTAACGGATTATTTATCTTGGTTCTTGATTCCTGATTCTAACTTCTGGGTATATTTGCAGCATAAAGCAATAAATGGAACACGCTCTAATTGTCGAAAAAACCCGTGATTTTGTCCGAAAAACCTTAGAGAATGCCGAGGGTGGCCATGACTGGTGGCATATTCACCGGGTTTGGCTCAATGCACACCGCATTGCCGAAAGCGAGGATGCCGATATGCTTGTGGTTGAGCTGGCGGCGTTACTCCACGATATTGCTGATAGCAAATTTCATGGAGGAAACGAGGAGATCGGCCCGGAAACTGCAGGTAAGTTTTTGCAGGAATTGAATATAGACGAACCTGTAATCATACACGTTCAGCAAATCATCCGTAACATCTCATTTAAAGCGGGATTCGAACAAAAGACTTTCCATTCTAAAGAACTGGAAATTGTGCAGGATGCCGACCGCCTGGATGCAATTGGCGCCATTGGCGTCGCCAGGGCATTCAGTTATGGTGGTTTTAAGGGGAGGGAGATCTACAACCCGGAAGTTGCACCCAATCTGAACATGACTAAAGAAGAATATAAAAGCTCTGCTGCTCCCAGCATCAATCATTTTTACGAAAAACTGTTATTACTAAAAGATAAGATGAATACCCCAACAGGAAAAAAGTTGGCCGAACAACGCCATCATTTTATGGAAATGTACCTGGAGCAGTTTTTCTTTGAGTGTAATTGAAAAAATATTTTAGACTTATCTAAATTTATTATTAGATTTACCTAACAATGGTTGGCGCTATCTATTAACATCATTTTAGTGCTGTAAAGAACCCGTTGCCGGGTTATGAAAAAACACTTACTTTTTCTTTTGTCATTACTAACTATACTGAAAATTTGCGTAGCGCAGGACACATCAAAAAATCAGCGATTTAACCTCCACTTTCAGAACACTTATGTTGTGCAGGGAGATCCCGGGTTCTCTGCAAAATACTCAGGCCCAAATAGCCTGAACAGGGCAGGTGAGCGCCAGGAAACTGCAACGGCGAATTTGTTTGCCGGCGCGAGGTTATGGCGAGGTGCCGAGGCGCATATGGACTTTTTGATGTGGCAAGGCTTCGGCCTGAGCCAAACCTATGGCATCGAAGCATTTCCCAACGGTGACGCCTACAAAGCAGGCACTAAGAACCCCAACTTTTCGTTTGCACGTTTGTTTATTCGTCAAACGATCGGCCTTGGCGGTGAACAGGAGGACGTGCCTGACGACCAGCTCACACTTGCCGGCAAACAGGACATTCCCCGGCTGACTTTCACCATAGGGCGGTTAAGCCCCCTTGATATTTGTGACAACAATACCTACGCACACGACCAGCATACACAGTTTCTGAATTGGGCGATGATGGGAAACCTCACATGGGATTACGGACAGAATACCATTGGATACACTACGGGAGTTGCAGTGGAATTAAATCAGCCAAAATGGTCTTTGCGGTATGGGTTTTTCCAAATGCCGCGTGACAAGAATGGTTTTACCGGGGACGACCAGTTTCTAATGTGGCCACATCGTGGGGCCTATGGCCCATTTTTTCGCGCCTGGGCAATGATGGCGGAATTTGAGCGCCGTTACATCGTCAACGCTCATCCGGGGGCAATTCGTTTTCTGACCTGGCTCGACGAGGCTAACTTTGCCAGTTACCAGGTGGCGACTGCAATTCTGTTGGCAAACCCTCCAGATCCTAACATCGGTCAAGGATCGGGAGTGACTATCCCAGGCGCCGCACGTGGCTTCCGACACAAATACGGTTTCGGGTTGAACTGGGAGCAGGAAGTTTCAAAGAACGTCGGTCTGTTTTCGCGCCTGGGCTGGACCGACGGCCATAATGACACATGGACATTTACTGATGCCGATTGGTCTGCATCAATGGGTATTAGCGTCAAAGGCAGTGCATGGCATCGCCGTGGCGACACTTTCGGACTTGCCATCATTATTAGTGGCGCTTCACGCGATAACCAACAATTTCTAAAGGCGGGTGGCACAGACATGCTATCCGGCGACGGTACCTTGAACTACAGCCCAGAGAAAGCCCTCGAGACCTACTACGATTTTCAAATCTGGAAAACCGTTCATGCTACGCTGGATTATCAGTTCGTCACTAATCCGGCATTTAATCGGGACCGAGGCCCGGTAAATGTGTTCGGTATCCGAGCGCATGTGGCGTTTTAAGGTAAAATGAATTCAGCAACAGGGAGTCAGTTTGCCGGACAAAGGCATACCTATGGGGTCTGTATTTGAAGCAATTTTATGATGAAGTATAATAATTTCAATTATTAATCTGCCTTATTTTTAACATTATTTTAACGTCGAAAATATACCTTTGCTCCGGTTTATGAAAAAACACTTACTTTTTCTTCTATTATTGCTATTTATGCTGAAAATTGCCCTGGCACAGGACACTATAAAACAGCAACGAACCAATTTTCATTTTCAGCAAACTACTATCACCCAATATAAGCCTCGATTTAATGCTCCATATAGTGGACAAAATAGTTTGATAACAAAAGAAGAAACGCAAACCTCTATCACTTCAACATTTTTTGGGGCTGCGAGGCTGTGGAAAGGAGCTGAAGTTTTTTTAAATCCTGAGCTCTCGGGCGGAGCCGGATTAAGCCAAACATTGGGTGTAGCAGGTTTTCCTAATGGAGAAACTTTCAGGGTAGGTGGCGTTCAAAACAAAATCTATATTGCCCGGCTATATTTAAAACAAAACTTTGAATGGGGTAAGGAAAAAGATACCGTCGAAGATGACGTAAACCAGTTGGCCGGAATAAAAAGCAAACGTTATTTCTCATTTGCTATAGGAAAGTTTGGTATGGCCGATTTTTTTGATGGTAATAACTTCAGTCATGACCCCCGGTCACAATTTATGAACTGGGCCCTGATGGATAATGGAGCCTGGGATTATCCTGCTAATACCAGGGGCTACGTGCTTGGGTCTGTGGCCGAGTTGGGTATGCCTGACTGGACCCTTCGCTTTGCCTTTACCTTGATAGTTACACAGCCAAACTCATCTATTTGGGATGCCAAAATAGGAAAAGCTAACACACAGACCCTGGAGTTTGAAAAACGCTACACTCTGTCAGGACAAAAAGGAACGGTGCGTATATTAGGTTTTTTAAATAATGGCAAATTCGGCAACTACCGCGATGCAATCGCACAAAATCCGACTGCGCCAAATGTAGATTCAACTCATGCATATGGCCGTCACAAATATGGCTTCGGCATCAGCGCTGACCAGTACCTGACCAAAGATTTTGGTGTATTTGCCAAAACAAGCTATAACGATGGCCATACTGAAACCTGGTTTTTTACCGAAATAGACCGCTCCATAAGTTTTGGCGCTGTGCTTAAAGGGACGTCATGGAAACGCAACGACGACGAGATCGGATTGGCATTTATCGGTAATGGGCTTTCAGCTGATCATCGTGCCTACCTCGCGGCGGGGGGATATGGATTTATTATTGGTGACGGTCAATTAACTAATTATAAACCCGAAATGATAGCCGAGTTTTATTATAAAATCAACGCTTTCCAAAAAAAATTCTGGCTTACACCTGATTACCAGTTTATCCTGCACCCGGCCTACAATGCCGATAGGGGGCCGGTTAATGTTTTTGGGATAAGGGCGCATGTGGAGTTTTAGAAGCCGAGGTCGTTCTGACAGTATTTAAAGACCTGGTGATAAATTTCATAGTCATAGACTGATCTCATACGATCTCTAACTAAATTTTAATTCTTTTTTCATTATAAAAAACCCGTTTTACAACAGATTCTTTTTGAATATTGGCAATTAGTGCATCAATACACTTTTTATTGCCCTAATATAAAAATCATAAACGCTACCTTTAAATAATTGCCATTATATCTATGATTTTCAAAAAACATACGCATACAAAAGAATCTGATGCACAATACGTTTTACAAAAGGTTCAGCCTGCCCTATTGGGTTTAATGGACGGATCGGTATCAACTTTAGCGCCATTATTTGCTGCGGCAGGTTTAACCCATCAAACAAATAAAGCATTTTTTGTTGGCCTTGCCGCATCATTAGGGGCTGGTGTAAGCATGGGGTTGGCCGAGGCTTTATCTGACGATGGTAAAGTTACCGGGCGCGGCACCCCTTTATCAAGAGGAGTAATAACTGGCTTCGCCACAGCTTTGGGTGGTATGCTGCATACACTTCCTTTTTTAATTGATGACATACGCACTGCTTTGCATTATGCCTATATTGTCGTGATAGTTGAGTTGATAGTGATAGCCATGATCAGGTACAAATTCATGAAAACGCCTTTATGGTCAACAATAGTGCAGGTTATCATTGGCGGGGGAATAGTATTTCTTTTAGGCATATGGTTGGGCACATTGGGTGTCAGCGATTAATTTTTTGATATAAAATAATTTGATTATTACTTTGTAAACATTTACTACTCGTTATGAAAAAG
>DATHLW010000239.1:0-3058 GCA_035487675.1 Mucilaginibacter sp.
AAAAAATGCTCATAGCCGGGTTTTGTGATATGATCAGCCCCAAAATCGGCATATAATCCGTCCGACAAACCATCTCTTCCAGTAAAGACATGTCCACCATACCTTCCTGATGCTTCAAGAACAACCACCTCATGCCCGGCCTTCGTTAGCTCATAAGCACAGCACAATCCTGTAATACCGGCACCTGCGACAATAACCTTTTTAGCTGTTGCATTTGTTTTTTTTGCTGATAGGATTTGCGGAGCTATAACAGTACCTGCACCAACAATAAGTGCTTCTTTAATAAATTTCCGTCTCTTAATTTTTTCCATGTTTACCTGGCGGGAAGATTTAGACAATGCAATATAAAATTATTTCTTATCTGGCTATTATACCTCCTGAAAATAAAGATCAAGAAAAAGGATAAAGATCATCGGCTTGTGGTTAAGGGACTGTTTCTCGAATAAGAAATCTATAAATCCACTTGGTAAAATTTTCTTTACTTATAAAGTATTGCTTTTCAATAGTTACACTTTTCTTTACCTTGTGAGTGGAATTTCCATTTCACCCCTCATACTTATTATCAAATGAAAAAATACGCTTACTTACTTTTATTGCTGATAACTCTATTCAGCTCTAAGCTATTTGCACAGCAAAAAACAGATAGTGCTTACCTGGTAAGGGGATTTGCCATTGCTGCCCCAAAGCCGAGCGGACTGGATGATTTTGTTAAGTTCATTAATGAAGATCTGGCCCCGCGCAAAGTAAATACATTGATACTCAGGGTTGATTTTAATTACAGCTACAAAAGCCATCCCGAGCTTCGAGATTCTGCTGCTTTGACCAAAAGCGATGTAAAAAAGATAGTGGAGGCCTGCAAGAAAAATAATATAACTATTGTACCGCAGATCAATTTGCTGGGACACCAATCCTGGGCGCAGAAACTCAATAAGCTACTGGAGAAATATCCTGAATTTGACGAAACACCCTGGGTAAAAATGCCGGCTACCGCTGCTGAATATAAATGGCCCAATACTGATAATCTATATTGTAAAAGCTACTGTCCGCTCCACCCGGGGGTGCATAAAATTGTGTTCGACCTAGTAGACGAGGCGATGGAAGCTTTTGAGGCCGATGCTTTTCATGCGGGTATGGATGAGGTATTTTACCTGGCCGATGATAAATGCCCTCGCTGTGGCGGTCGCGATAAAGCGGTGATCTATGCCAACGAGGTGCAGCTTATCCGCGACCACCTTGCAGAAAAAGGCCGCGAACTATGGATCTGGGGCGACCGCCTGATCGATGGTCGTGCGACAGGCATCGGGATGTGGGCCGGAAGTTATAACGACACTTATAGGGCCATTGATATGATCCCAAAAGATGTGGTGATCTGCGACTGGCAATATGATCGGGATAACCAAACAGCTGTTTACTTTGCCTTGAAAGGATTCCGTGTAGTAACCTGTGCCTGGAACCGTCCGCAGGTAGCCACCAGCCAGGTGGAGGACCTTTATCGTTCACGCACTTTATCAGTTAGCCCGATGAGGGGCCGTTTTTACGGAATTGCAGAAACGGTATGGTCACCTTCTGTACAGTTCCTGAAGGAGTATTATAATAAAGACGCCGTACAAGCTGCTAACCAGAATACGCAGAGCAACACCTTTAGAGCAATGTTTGATAAAATGGCACAGTTGGACCAGGCTCCTGTGGGTAAATAGAAAAGCTATTTTAGTTCACAAAAACCTCATCCACAAATACCCACGATGGTTTGCCTTTGGCAGGATGCCATGCAGGCAGCTTTTTGATTGGTTTTGCGACAAATTTCATGCAGGTGATGGGCTGGCTCTCATTTAATTTGCATACAAGTCCTTGCACAATATTAGGATCATTCTTTTTTTGCTGGCCGGTTGTTAATGAGCCTATAACTTTTAAATGTTGTTGATCAGCACCACCAAAAACCTGTATCTCTGTTGGTAAGAATATCTGGCCGCCAATAACTTTCAGGCAGTTCAATGTTAAAGTACGCGGTTTTACAGGTTTCTTAAAATATAGCATCACCTCCATATCAGTCTGCGTGCCGAGCCATTTGTTATTTCCAAAATCCATGCCGCCAAGCTCGCCGTCAGTTAAAGTTTTAGCGCCATCTGCCTGGTAGCTTTCATTGACAGATTTTATAAGTGAAATACTATCCGGTACAAAAGTGTTCTTATAAAATGAATAGCTAACCACATCACTGCCATACCAGCCGGCCTTGAATGCCTTAGCTTTGATAGTCATATTATCACTAATGGTGACACCCGGTTTATATATCGCTGATTTGATACTATCAGGATCAGTTCCATCCGTAGTATAACGAATATCAACCCCTTTTATGGGATTTGTCATTACCAATTGTACCGGCTTGGTAAAAACAAATACTGTATTTTTAACCTGTGGCGGGATCAGTTTCATTGGCTTGCCATCGTCCTTGAAACCCTCGATGAGGCTCACTTTTTTATTGGCATTTTGAAATGCCTGCAACTCCTGCTGGCTCAGTCCTGTGTTCCACAACACCAATTCTTTTAAACTTTTAAAGGAATGCAACTGGTTAAGCGACTGTGGGTTGAGTTTTGTTCCGGCAAGCGACAAAGAATGGAGATATTTAAGCGACATAAGATCCTTTAAAGTATTTCCAGTGATATCTGAAAAGTTGAGATTTAGGGTACGCAGGTTCTCAAATTGCGCAATGGTTTTAAGGTCGGCATCCTTCACCGGCATTTTATTCAGATCGAGCGATACCACTTGTTTTTTAATACTGCTTAATTCAGTCAGTACTTTGGTATTGTAGGTGGTTTTATTATAAATATTAACTGCTAATGCAGGTGATTCCTTCGCCAAGGAATAAATAACCCGGTAATTGTTGTTTAACTTTTTAATCTCTTTTTCATCCGCTTCCGCAAAATCATAGTGCTCTTCTGATGCCTGCGCCGGTTTTAAAAATACTGATGCTGCAACTCGCAAGGAGTCAGAAGGCGGCAGGTCGATTACCTTCTTTTTAAAATCAGCATTTTCTTTTATCCATTGATAAAGGACATTCATT
>DATHLW010000240.1:0-6488 GCA_035487675.1 Mucilaginibacter sp.
TGTTAAACCGACCATTTTTTATGCGCTGAAAGGTGCGGGTGGCGTTGTGGATATCAAAATAAATCCAAAGATCAGCGCTCATGATGCGCTTACTAAAATACAGGCTGCGTTTAAACAATACGATCCGGACAGTCCTTTTGATTATCAATTTACAGATACAGAGTATGCTAAAAAGTTCGCCAATGAAGAGCGGATAGGTAAACTGGCAGGCTTTTTTACCATACTGGCTATTTTCATCAGCTGTATGGGATTGTTCGGTATGGCATCATTCATGGCCGAACAACGCACCAAGGAAATTGGAGTACGTAAGGTATTGGGGGCGTCCATATTCGGCTTGTGGCGACTGATGTCGAAAGAGTTTGTAGTACTAGTGATTATCTCGCTAATTATTGCAATACCGGTAGCTTACTACTTTATGTTCGGCTGGATCAAAAATTATAAATATCATGCTGAACTATCCTGGTGGATATTTGGGGCAACAGCCTTGGGTGCTATTGTCATTACGTTGCTTACGGTAAGCTATCAGAGTATAAAAGCTGCTTTAGCTAATCCGGTAAAAAGTTTGAGGAGCGAGTAACAAACTAAAAATTATAGATAGTACTGAAATTTAACATATATAGCCTTGCATTTAACATTTAAAACTTAGCTTTCCCTCTGCACGCTTTGTATATTAGAGTTTTGGAATCTGCAACTCTATGCTTCAAAACTATATCAAAATTGCGTGGCGTAATTTATGGAAGAATAAAGGCTTCTCTGTTATAAATATTTTGTGCCTTGCATTAGGAATTACCTTTTCATTATTAATAGGCGTTTATGTCTTGAATGAAGAAAGTGTAAACTCAGGCATCAAGAATATTAGTGATCAATATGTAATTAAAAGTGATTGGAAGCAGGAAAATCTGGGCGCATCGATCACTACCCTTGGCCCTTTGGCAAAGACGATAAAAGACGAGTATCCAAACCTGATTGAAAATTATTATCGGTTCGATCCGGTAGTAAACATTGTATCCGTTGGTGATAAGCATTTTCGCACACAAATATCAGTAGGCGATACCACTTTGGTTTCCATGTATGGATTCCCTTTACTGCACGGCAATCCGAATCAAGCTTTTCGCAATAACCAATCGACAGTAGTTACTGAAGAATTTGCCATGAAGTTTTTTGGCAAGACCGATGTAATTGATAAAGTAATAACTATACAAACACCAGCTGATGGCAAAAAGCATGATTTTGTAATAACTGCGGTACTAAAAAGGCTGCCGTTTAATACGGTAACTAGTTTCACTAATACTCCTTACCAGGTATATCTGCCCATGGATAATAACCAGTATTTCCAGGGAGGTGATAAGGGAGATAACTGGTCTAACGTTTACATGGTTAGTATGGTGCAGTTGAAAAAAGGGATCAGTGCCAATAACCTTGAAAGGCCTTTCGCCCAAACTCTTGAAAAATACCAGCCGGCATTTGTTAAGGGGAATTTAAAAGTTGAATTAGCCGCAATGGGCAACTATAATTTAAAAGACAATAACAGCGCAGTACAAAAGATGCTTACTACCCTGTCATTGGTAGCTGTCTTTATTTTATTGTTAGCCATTATAAATTTCATAAATATCAGCATAGGCACATCTGCTGGGAGATTAAAGGAAATCGGCTTGCGGAAAGTATTTGGAGGGGCAAAATCCCAGCTTATTATTCAGCATATTACCGAAGCGCTGATACTTACATGCTCAGCCGCCATTATCTCGCTTGTTTTGTACGAATTATTGCTACCGGTCTTTAACCAGCTTTTGAATACAACACTTGATCATATCTGGCAATTTGGATTGATCAAGCTGCTTTTCATCCTTATACTAGTAATTTCTGTTGGGTTTGTTTCCGGTATTTATCCCGCCTTCGTTTTAAGTTCATCAAATGTACTTACAGCAATAAAAGGCAAGCTAGATACTGGCAAAGGCGGATTGGGTCTCCGAAAAATGCTGCTTATCATTCAGTTTAGTTTAGCAATTGTTGTTTTTATAAGTGCAATTAATGTTTCCAGGCAGGTATCTTATTTCTTCAATAAAAACCTCGGTTTTAATAAAGATCAGGTAATGGTGGTGTCGTCATTACCCCGACAATGGGATTCACTTGGAGTGGCAAAAATGGAAAACTTTAAAACCAGGTTATTGCAACTGCCTGGAGTAAAAAGCATCTCACTTTCCTATGATATTCCGGACGGTGGCAGTGGAGGAAATGTCACTGCATACCCGCAAAACAGTAATAGCTTGATAAATATGGCGACCATAGGTGTCGATGCTGATTTTGCAAAGGTTTTTGGGCTTCATATCAATGAAGGAACTTTTTTAGATTATGATAACAGCAAAAACTCAAATGGCAGGATTGTATTAAATGAAGCTGCTGTAAAGGCTTTGGGATGGGCGGACCAAACGGCCTTTTGGAGACAGTGGTTGGTGTAGTTGAAGATTTTCATTTGGAATCATTGCAAAATAAACTGCAACCGCTGATAATAGCCGGATTAAATGAGCCTTTCACAAGAAGTTACCGGTATTTTTCACTCAAACTAAACACATCTGATATCAACAAAACCGTAAATACAATACAACAAGAGTGCAAAACATTATTCCCCGATGCAGGATTTGAATACACTTTTATGGACGAGAAATTTCAGGCCTTATATGCTTCGGAATTGCAATTAAAGAAGGCGGCTGATATTGCTACAGCATTAAACCTGATTATCGTTTTTACCGGCATTTTTGGAGTAGTGGCCTTTACACTTACAAAACGTACGAAGGAAATTGCCGTACGCAAGGTGCTTGGAGCAGACGTGAAAAATATTATTTCACTCTTTTTGAAAGAATATGGGCTATTGATTTTCGTTTCAAACATTATCGCCTGGCCACTCGCGTACCTTATTTCTGCAAAATGGCTGGAAAACTATGCCTATAGAATTCAACAAAATCTTGTACCATATCTTTTTGTCGGTTTATTTATTCTTATAACAGCATTCATTCTGATAATTGCCCAATGCTTTAAAGCAGCTTTGGTTAATCCTGTAAAAAGTTTGAGGAGTGAGTGATTAGGGATTGGTGATTAGAGATCAGTTAATCAGTGATTAGTTTTGTGAATAATTATAAAACCCCTCTCCAAAAGGAGAGGGGTTGAGGATGAGTTTTATTCCACTAACAGCGTAGCTATTGAGTGCGGGTTACTGCTTACTTTGGCTGCTTTACCTTTTATCCATAAAAAGTAATCGATCTTTTCATCGGTTTTGTTCATTACCACAACGGCAAGTTTACCATCAGGATTTACATAGGCAGTAGTGAGCAGTTTATCCCTGCTTGCTGCACTGGCAATACGCTTTGCTCCAGGTTTAATGAATTTTGAAAAATGACCGATATAGTAATAGGAGTTAGTATAGATCAAATTACCTGATTTAGTATCGGCATGAACCGGCGCGAAACAGAAGTTACCCACGTGGTTTGGTCCGCCGTTTTCGTCCAATAAAACATTCCAATCACACCAGCCTACGGTGCCGCCATTAAAGTCGTTGATCATGGATGTTCCATATTTTTCTCCCAGCGACCAGTCATTCAGCTTGGTTGCATCATATCGCTCGGCGCAACCTTCGGTGAACACTAAATTTTTATCAGGAAATGCCTGGTGAACGAGGCTTACATTTGCAAAGTTCATTCCGGCGCCTGTCCAGGTCTCGTACCAGTGGAAGCCTACACCCCAAACATATTTGGCGGCTGCAGGATCTTCCAATATGGTGCTTGCGCGTTGATAAAGCAGGTCGCGGTTATGATCCCATACAATCAGTTTTTTAGTTGATAGACCTTGCTTTTGCAGTGTTGGCCCTAAAAAATTCTTCACAAAATCACGCTCTTCTTCGGCGGTGTATAAACATGATTCCCATGTCTGGGTAGCCATCGGCTCATTTTGTACACTTAAGCCCCAAATCGGAATACCTTCCTTCTCATACGCTCTTATAAACTTGCCATAAAAATTGGCCCAGCTCTGGTCATACTTTTTTTCCAGCTTCCCGCCGTGCAATACGTCATGATTGGTTTTCATAAACCCCGGCGGGCTCCACGGACTGGCGAAAATATTCAATTTACCCCCTGCTGCAGCTATTACATCCTTAATAAATGGAATACGATATTTTTTGTCGTGGCTTATATCAAAGGTTTTTAAAGTAGCGTCACCATCCTTAATATAGCTGTAAGAATCGCTTGAAAAGTCGCAGCTTTGGATATTGGTACGGCCAAAAGTATAGCCAATGCCTTTTGTTTTGTCGTAATACGCAGTCAGGAACTCTTTTTGCTTATCCTTTGGCAGTTTGTAAAAAGTCTCGGCTGATGCATCAGTTAATGCGCCGCCGATACCGAGCATCGTCTGGAATTTTTTAGACGGATCAACAAACACAGCCACTTCCGTTTCAACCGGCTGCGGCTTATCTTCAAAGTGTAGTGTTTCTGTATTGGTAATCCGGTTATCGGTACCCTTTTCAGTAACATACACTTTAACTGTTTTATTTTTAGCGGAGTACTGCTGCGGTTGCTGCGCACTTGCCATTAATACTCCTGCAGCCGTAAAGACAAGGAGAGCCGTAAATTTTCTTTTCATAACGAGGATTTATAGCGGGATTGGTTTAATTCTCAAATCTATCAAAGTTGAAACAACAAATCAACAATATTAAAACATCATTTGATATGGATTGTAACAGCGTCCTGCCCTCTCAAACGCTTTCCCGGGGCATCTTTCAACCCATGATCGGTATAACTGGCCGTGAGCTGACAGGTGCTCTTTTGCGCATCGGGTTTAAAACGAAAATATCCATCAGTGCCTACGTAATAATTTACGTTTGGATCGGTTGCATTTTTCATGATCCATTGTGCTATATTCTTAATATCTGTTGCTGATAATTCAGGATGTGCAGGCATCTTTTCTTTACCCCAGATTCCGGTCGAGCCTTCCTTAATACGCTTTATCAGGCTATCCGTATTAGCTTTGGTAGCAGGGTAACGCTTATTGATATCGTAAAATGAAGGCCCCATCGCTTTGGTATTAAAATTATGACAAGTAACGCAATTAGAAGTCATGATCGTATTCAGTCCTGGATTACTTTGTCTATCGGACGATAAAACCTTTCCGCTCTTAAGGTATCTAACCTCTAGTAGTACTTCCTTAGAATTTATCTCATCAAATTTTGAGTCACCATCCTCTTTGTCAGATACACTGATTTTGTAGGTTATCGATGCATCCTTATCAAACGAGCTATTGTTTTGGGGCGTGATAATTTTTACAATCGGGGGGTGATTTTCTTGCTGATGAAAGCCAATAAATGAATATAAAAACAGGCTGAAGAAAATAGAAAAATAAATCCTTATCGGTTTAGTCATAATAATAATCGCTTATCCTTAAATCCGAAATCGAAAATCCGAAATCCGAAATCATATCTTACCAATCTCCTGCGCTACCCGCTGTGCCGAACGCAAACATGATTCCATTCCCCGGCTCATGTTATCTGCATAAGTGCCTGCGAAATATATCCGTCCTTCGGGCAATAATATCTGGGGCCAGAATTTATGCATCTCTCCTATCGGGAATGGTTCCATCTCACATGCCGGGGCAAATTTATCTCTTGTCCAGTCTACAGTTAAGGCTTGTTCTATGGTGTCATGCTTGCCGGGATATACTTGCCTAAAAGCCGCCAGAACCCGTTGCGGAGATAATCCGCCGGGGCCGAATGCTTTTAGAATCACACGGTTGGTATCTACCTGGTTGGTCTCCAGCCAGATGGATGATATATCCGGGTGCTCAAACTCCATATTGATGCTTTTGATACCATCGTCCAGCCAGAATTTAGTGCTTGCCTCAAACACATAAAACGGGTGTGACGAATAAGCCATGTTATCGACCACATACTGCTTTTCGGGCGATAGCGGAGGTGCAACCAGGATATTCTTAAATATGGGCAGCGTAATACAGTTCACCAGGAAATCAGCACTCATCTCTTTCTCCTGCTCAGCGCCATAAGGTCTATAAGTAACAGTTACCCCAGTAGCACTGTGTTTGATTGTTGTGATCGGGTTGTTCAGTTTTATTCTATCACCTAACTTTTTGGCAAAGGCAATGGGTAATTGTTCGTTCCCCCCTTTCAGGTGATACGTATCGCCTTCTGAATAGGGAATCTTCCTGAAATCCATAATAGCCATTCGCCATAAATAATAAAGCGCCGAGGTATTTTTACCGCCGAGCTGGCGAAGCGCTGCGGGTGAGGCCCCTTCCTTTTTAAATATTTCTGAAACAGATATTTTATCCAGATCGTCATAACCCACGCCAAACGGTTGATAAGCATCAGTAAATTTGCTGAGGTATGGCTTAATGTAGAATGGCCCTAATTCGTACATTGGGTGTTCTGATAAGAATTTTACTTCTTTATCATTAAAACCAAATTTGCTAAGCACAGCAGGATCCCTCAATTG